>NZ_JBFRGA010000147.1:0-27914 GCF_052115105.1 Chryseobacterium sp. 2TAF14 | reverse complement strand
TCGTTGAACGATGGAAACCTGAAGTTTTTCGAAAAATTTAAACCCAGACTGTACCAGTTATTAGCTTTCCATTTTCCTGAGAAAGAGTAGAGTAGAGGCGCATCTGTTTTTTCAACAAAATCTTGTTTGATTCCTGCTTCAAACCGCAGATTAGGCGTTGCAAAATACCTTAATAAACCGGCAACAGAACCTACATTTCTGCTCACATGTTCAACACCCGAATCTCCTAAACCTTCTCCCTTGTTTTGCTGAAATTCACCAATTATATTGATATTTAATTTAGGAATGATAAAATAATTGAAATCGTTTTTAAAAATATAGTTTTTATTGATTCCGCCGCTTGTGTAATCAGCATTCTCAAACCCGAAATATTGAAAATTATCTTCTGTGTAAGCTGCTTTTAAGCTGTTAGAAAATTTAGATTTATTAATATCCCAAGAAAGCAAGCTTCTCACAGTTTGCGCTTCGTATCTTGTCCTATTTAAGCTCTCTTCTAAAATTCTGTAGTTTTGTGTAGCATCATAAAACTGGCTTTGCCACGAGATCGTCTGGTTGGCTGCAATTTTATAGGAGGTACCGATATTTAAAGTAGAGTTGTAAAACTTTCCGTTTCGGTTGATGTAATTTTTTTCAGGAACTTCATAGTCATTTTGGCTGATCAGATAGTTTCCCGAAATTTTAAAACTGAATTTATCATTGCTGAAAGCGGCTTTGGCAAAATTATTATAAGTTCCGAAAGAAGCAATTTCAGAATTAAATAATCCGCTGAAACCTTTATTGAAGCTCAGACCATTATTTAAATGTATGCTTCCACCAATCGCGCCGCTTCCGTAAACTACACTTCCGCCTCCCGATTTTATTTCAATCTGGTCATACCCGAAAACTGCAATATTATTGATGTCACCTTGTCCTAAAAACTGAGAATTGATGTTGATTCCGTTCCAGACAAAAGCAGTCTGTTGCGCGGTTGTTCCGCGAAATGAAGGTGAAGAAACCGCTCCGCGACCGTTTTCTTTAATATAAACAGGTGACTGAAATCTTAAAACCTCAGAAAGATTCGAAGAATTTTTTTGAATATCTGCAGGAGATAATGTCGTCAGAGAATGAAAAAGCTTGACCTTTTTCATCTGATTGTCGAATACATAAACGGTATCAATGCTTGTTTCCTGAGCATAATAAAATGTCAGACAAGAAGACACGGAAAGCAAGATTAATGATCTTTTTAAATTCATAATTACTGTTACTTTTCCTCCGAAAGCAATAATTTTTTTGATTGAATTTTGGCAGGTCTCCTGACTTTCGCTTTCTACACCTTCCCGTTTGCACAGTGGTTTTTTGTAGAAATTGATGATGCGATTTACAGTTGCGGGGACAGCTTGGGATTTTCACCCAATTCCCTCTTAGTTCCAATCTTTTGGAAACCAAAATTTTTTGCAAATATAGTTTTTTTGAAAAGAAAGATTAAATTTTATTAAAGTTAAAACAAAACCTTAGTATTGAATTTAATTAGAATTTTAGCAGCAAAAGAAACATTCTAAATTTTTAAAAAAAATTATGTGTTTTCAATCATCTGTGCAAATCCATGCAATCTGTGGGAAAATCCCTACAAAAATGTTCCGTCAAAATAAAACGGAAGCAGATCTTTGATAGAAGAAACTTTCACAACCTCATCATTTAAATTGGCAAAATACAGCTCAATATTTTGGCTTTGCTTTGTTTCATATTCAATAATACTTTGTCGGCATGCTCCACAAGGCGGAATTGGCGGATTTGTTTCTGAAAATTCTTTCGGTCCCCCCACAATAAAAATCTTTTTAATCTTTTGATCCGGAAAATTGGCTCCAATCCAGAAAAGAGCTGTTCGTTCTGCACAAAGCCCGGAAGGAAAGGCTGCGTTTTCCTGGTTGTTTCCTGAGAAAATTTCATCATTTTCCAACAAAACTGCGCAACCTACAAAAAAATTAGAGTAGGGCGCATAAGCATTTTCTCTTGCCTGAATTGCTTTTTCAAAAAGGAGGTTTTCAACTTCTGAAAGTTCGTTCCTTCCTTTGAAATGTTCGTAATCGATTTTTATATCTTTTTTCATTTTTGTCTGCGTAAAAAAGGGGCATAAAAGTAAACCTTTTTAGCGAAGCTGGCAATATCTTTGTTACGATAGTAAATTGTAATTTTAAACTTTAAAAATAATTCAATGTTATATTCTCCTATAAAATTTAGAAATGTAGAGCTTAAAAACCGTTGGGTAATGTCGCCGATGTGCATGTATTCTTGTGAAAACGGTGTTGCGAACGATTTTCATTTTGTGCATTACGGAAGCCGTGCTCAGGGCGGAACCGGACTTCTCATTGTAGAAGCAAGCGGTGTAGAACCGAAAGGCAGAATTACCAATCACTGCATGGGAATCTGGAATGACGAACAGGCTGCTAAACTTCAGAAAATTGTAGAATTTGTACATGAAAATTCAGAAAGCAAAATCGGAATTCAATTGGCACATGCAGGAAGAAAAGGTTCCACCTGGGAAAACAAACAGATTTCTTTGGAAGAAGGCTGGAAAACTCTTGCTCCAAGCGCAATTCCGTATCATCCGACTGAAAGAATCCCGCATGTTTTAACTGTGGACGAAATTAAAGAACAGGTTCAGAATTTTAAAAATGCTGCAAAAAGAGCTGTAGATGTAGGATTTGATGTAATTGAAATTCATGCAGCGCACGGTTATCTTATTCATCAGTTTTTATCACCACTTTCTAATGTGAGAACTGACGAATATGGTGGAAGTTTCGAAAACAGAATCAGATTTCTTCTGGAAATTGTAGATGCAGTCAACGAAGAACTCAATGAAAATGCAGCACTATTCGTAAGAATTTCAGGAACGGAATATGCAGAAAATGGCTGGGATATTGATCATAGTGTAGAATTGTCAAAAATTTTAAAAGATCACGGTGTAGATTTGGTTGATGTATCGAGTGGCGGAAATATTCATGGTGCGAAAATTTCTGTTTTTGACGGTTATCAGGTTCCGTTTTCTTCGGCGGTTAAAAATCAGGCCAATGTGAAAACCGGAGCGGTTGGTTTAATTACAAAAACCGAGCAGGCAGAAGAGATTTTACAAAACGGTGAAGCAGATTTGATATTTGTAGCGAGAGAAATTTTACTATTGCTGTTTTTCTGTTTCGTATTGCTCAATTTTATTGATAAAAAAAGAAATTATGGTCAGATTTTGGTTTTTTTAGCAATAATTAATTCACTGATCATGGTTTTTTCTTATTTTTATAAACATTTTATAATTCATTTAAACTAAACATTAAAAAAAACAAATTATGAATCAACAAAAACTACCTAATGCTACGGCAGTACTCGTTTTAGGAATTGTTTCTATCGTCGGATGCTGTTGTTACGGTGTTTTGGGACTTATTGCCGGAATTATCGGTCTTGTTCTTTACAAAAAAGACAATGCGTTGTACCAAAGTAATCCTACATTGTACTCAGATTACAATAACCTTAATACAGGAAGAATCCTTTGTATTATTGGTTTAATACTTAGTGCACTTTATCTTGTTTTAAATATTGTAATGATTGCTGTTTTTGGATGGGAAACACTTTCAGACCAGGAATTGATGCAGGAACGCATCAGAGAATTGATGGGACAATAATATTTCCAAGTAAAATAAAGAAGGCTGCAATTTTTTTGCGGCCTTTTTTGTTTCAATTAATTATATAAATTCAGATTTAAATTTAACCCTCATTAACTTTATTTAAATTTGATTTTTTCTTCAGAAAATAAGCTAGTCCCAATCCGATAAAAACCATTGCTGCACTGAACGGAAAAATAAACTGCATTCCGAAAAAATCTGCAACACTCCCGATGATCGGCCCTGCAACACCTAAAGAAATATCAATAAAAAGCCCGTAACCAGCCAAAGCAGAACCCTGATTAGACGGCGAAACACTTTTTATGGCAACCACGCCAAGCGCAGGAAATATCAGAGAAAATCCTAATCCGGTAACACCTGCTCCAATCAATGCCATTTGAGCATTGGTCGCAAATGCAATAATTAAAAGCCCGATGGTTTCTACAAAAAGACAGGCAATCGCAACTTTTATTCCGCCATAATTATTGATGACATTGCTGAAAACCAATCTTCCCGCAACAAACAAACCTCCGAAAACACTTAAACACAACGCACCGTTATTCCAATGAAAATAATTGTAATATAAAGTGATAAATGTGGAAATACTTGCGAAACCGATTCCTCCCAAAGCTAGACAAACGCCGAAAGGAGCCACTTTTCCCAAAACTTTCCAAAAAGATTGGCTTTCTTTCGGGTTGAGATTGGTCTTATTTTCTTTGGTTTTGGCAAAGAAAAATCCGATAATTCCTAAGATGATGGAGAGAATTCCAATTCCGTAAAGGCTGAATCTGTGCTCGATTACAATTCCCAGAGAAGCTCCGATTGCCAAAGCTCCGTAACATGCGACGCCGTTGTACGAAATGATTTTTGCGGTATGTTTTTCGCCAAGATCCATAATTGCCCAGTTGATCGGGCTTGCTCCAACCATTCCTTCTGCACAGCCTGTTAAAAGGCGGGTAATTACTAGAAATCCAAGACTTAAGATCGGCGAAAATTTAAAATAATACGCAAGAATCAGGAAAATCCCGGTTAATGAAAAACCGATCATGCTGAATAAAACGGCAGGTTTCGGACCTTTTCCGTCAATGATTTTTCCGGAATACGCTCTTAGAAAAAAAGTGGAAATATATTGTAAGCTGATCACTATTCCTGCAATTAAAAGGCTGAATCCTAAACTTTTGCTGATGAAAATAGGAAGAACGGAAAGCGATAAACCGATAATGAAATATCCTATAAAAGTAAAAGAAACATACGAAATAAGTTTGAGATTGATGTTTTTTTGATGGTTTATTAAACTGTCCATGTGATGAAAAAAATTAAGCTGCAAAGATACTTCGGAATTATTTTTTAGCTTCAGGATTAAGATTAAAAAAAAGATAAAATTTATCATGATTTAAAAGTGCCGGAAGTTTGATGCAGGTTTTCATTTCATATAATTTCAATTATCTTTGTTTCTCTAAAAAAAATCATCAGTACATGGAAAACTCAAAATATCCGAAATATATTTTTGACTGGATCGGAGGCCTCATCTTATTTGCAGGATATATTATCGGAAGTATGTTTGTTGGTGTCGTAGGAATTGCAGGAAAATTTATTTTTAAATTCGATTTCATGCAAAAACCTTGGTTTATGATGTTTGCAAATGCTTTGGTTTTCTGTTTAATAATTGCTGCTTTCGATTACCTGATGGTACGCCAGAAAACAGGGAAAAAGCTGAGCTTCAATTTTTCGCCGACTAATTTTTATACATATCTTCTGATTTTCCCGATGATGCTCGGAATGATGTTTATCGGTGAGTTTATCACTTCCCAGATTCCTACAACGGGACCTTTTTTCGGAGAATTTTACGAATTTTTTGAGAAACTCATGGCAGGTCTTACCGATGATCCGGTAGCAATGATTATTACAGCCGTAATTATGGCGCCGATTTTTGAAGAAATTATTTTCCGCGGAATTATCCAGAAAGGAATGATCAATAATGGAGTGCCACCTTGGAAAGCCATACTTTTAGCCAAATATTCTCTCAAATTACATAACCTGTTTTTGTGGTATTTAAGAATCATATTTGTGCATTTTATGTTTAAATAAAAAATAAAAATGGAAATATTAGTTGCGACACACAACCTTCATAAAAAAGAAGAAATTCAGCAAATCTTAGGAAAAGATTTTACGGTAAAAAGCCTTACCGATTATGATATTCACGACGAAATTATTGAAGACGGAGATTCTTTCAACGCCAATGCACTGATCAAAGCAAAATATTGTTTTGAAAAAACAGGCATTCCAAGCTTGGGAGACGACAGCGGTTTGGTGGTGGAATCTTTAGACGGCAGACCCGGAATTTTTTCGGCAAGATATGCAGGAGATCACGATTTTGCTAAAAACATCGAAAAAGTTTTGAGCGAAATGGAAAATATTGAAAACAGAAAAGCATATTTCATCACCGTATTATGTTATTATGATGAAAACGGTGCACAATATTTTGACGGAAGAGTTCACGGAAATTTACTGACAGAAAATAAAGGRCATCAGGGTTTCGGTTACGATCCGATTTTCGTTCCTGAAGGATATGAAATCACTTTTGCCGAGATGAATCCTGAAGATAAAAATAAGATCAGCCACAGAAAACAGGCATTAGATTTGTTCCTGGATTTTTTAAAAGTGAGTGATTAAATTTAAGTTTGCTTTGTCTTTCTGCCGAAGGAAGAATCTCTGCATATCATAAGAGATTCTTCACTACACTTTGTTACGTTCAGAATGACAGCGTTTAAATTAAAAATCTGTTGTACATTTGCTTAATAAACTATTGATTTGAGTACTTATTTAACGATATTAGGCTTTAACTCGGCAATTCCTACGATTAATACTTCACCTACAGCTCAGCTTCTGGAAATGGAAGAAAGATGTTTTCTGATTGATTGTGGCGAAGGAACGCAGGTGCAGCTGAGAAAAGCAAAGGCAAGATTTTCAAAAATCAATCATATTTTTATATCGCACCTTCATGGCGATCATTGTTTTGGTCTGCCCGGTTTGATCGCTTCTTTCAGGCTGTTGGGAAGAGAAATTCCGCTGCATGTTTATGGCCCGAAAGGAATAAAAAAAATGCTGGAAACTATTTTCTCTATTACAGAAACCCACAAAGGTTTTGAAGTGGTTTACCATGAGCTTGATAAAGATTATTCGGAGAAAATCTATGAAGATAACAGGGTAGAAGTGTTTACCATTCCTCTGGATCACAGGATTTACTGTAACGGCTATCTTTTTAAAGAAAAACCGAAAGACCGGCATATCAACATGGAGGAGGTTTCGAAATATTCAGAAATTGAAACTTGCGATTACCATAATTTAAAAGCAGGAAAAGATTTTGTTTTGAGCGACGGTTACGTCATTAAAAATGAAAAACTTACAACAGATCCTGCAGCATCGGTTTCTTACGCATTTTGCAGCGATACGAGATATTTGGAATCGGTAATTCCGATCATTAAAAATGTAACGGTTTTGTATCACGAGTCTACATTTTTGCACGATCTGAAGGAAATGGCAGATTATACAGGCCACACAACCGCTTTGGAAGCAGCTACAATTGCAAAGAAAGCAGAAGTTGGAAAGCTTATTTTGGGTCATTTTTCTAATCGTTATGGGGATTTAACAGTCTTTACCGATGAAGCGAGAACTGTTTTCCCGAATTCTTATCTTCCAAAAGCTTTGGATTGCGTGAAAATTTAAAAGAATTATGAATTTCTCAGAATTAAAAGATTTTCTTGACGAAAAAGCGGATGTTTACAACAATCCTGAGTTTATTCAGGATGATCCGGTTCAGATTCCGCACCGTTTTTCGCTGAAGCAGGATATTGAAATTGCTGGTTTTTTGTCGGCAACGATTTCCTGGGGAAACAGAAAATCGATTATTAAATCTGCTGAAAAAATGCTTGATATTATGGGCAATTCTCCCTATGATTTTGTAATGAATTTTTCTGAAAAAGATTTAGAATCCATTAAAGATAAAAGCATTCACAGAACTTTTAACGGTGAAGATTTTAGTTATTTTATTAAACAGTTTCACGAAATTTATAAGGAAAACGAAAGTCTTGAAAATCTGTTTTTAATAAATGAGGGTGAAAATAATTTTTATCATTCGATCGAAAGGTTCAGGCAAAAATTTTTAGGTGCTGAAAAGCACAGAACGCATAAACATGTAAGTTCGCCGTATAAAAATTCATCTTCAAAAAGGATCATCATGTTTTTGCGATGGATGACCAGAAAGGATAATCGTGGCGTAGATTTTGGAATCTGGGAAAATATTGATCAGAAATTTTTATCAATTCCTTTGGATGTACATACCGGAAATATTTCAAGGAAATTGGGATTGATTTTAAGGACACAGAATGACTGGAAAACCGTTGAAGAATTAGATTTAATTATCAGAAAATTTGACGAAAACGATCCTGCAAAATATGATTTTGCGCTGTTTGGATTGGGTGTAACAAAAGAATTATTTTAAACAACAAATAATGAAAAAATCACACGAAAAAATAGAATTTCTTGAAAGAATGGCAGACGGAATTACCTCATGGATTGGCTCAATCCCGTCTCTCATCATCCATACTTTACTTTTTATTATCTCATTTTTATTGCCTGTTTTTGATATTGTAACGGTTGATAAGATGCTGTTGGTTTTGACAACGGTTTTGTCGTTGGAGGCGATTTACCTCTCGATTCTCATTCAGATGTCTGTAAATAAAAGCCATGAAAAAATTGAAGACATTCAGGAAGATATTGAGGAGATCAGCGAAGATATTGAAGACATTCAGGAAGATATTGAAGAGATCAGCGAAGATCTGGAAGAAATCAGCGAAGATCTGGAAGAGATTAGTGAAGATATTGAAGACATTCAGGAAGATATTGAAGAAATCAACGAAGAGGAGGATGAAGACGACCACAATGAGAGAGCCAAAAAAACGATGCTTAAAAGCAATGTAAACTCTAATAAAAACGAAATACGATTTTTAAAGGATAAGATTACGGAGCTTCAAAATAAAATTGATGAGCTGAAAAAAGATTAATTTATTTAATCTTAAAAAAATAAAATAAAGATCAATCTTGCGGTTGGTCTTTTTTAATATTCATATTCGTTGAGATTTCATTAGAATTTAAGTAATTAAATAAATTATTATTAATCATAATGATATAATTTGTTTTAAATCGAATAAAATTGGTATTTTTGGGCAAACGATTACAAAATGTTAAATTATAGATTAAAAAATTATCTTTTTCTTTTCACCGTATTGTTTGGTTTGGTCTCTGTTTCTGCCCAAAAAAAAAGACAACCACCCAAAAATGTGATAACTGATGTAAACAAGAAAGCAGGGGTTTTTATTGACGTTAACGCAGCAGGTTATGCACCGTCAAACTATACTGCAGAGCAACTTGTGAAAGATATACTTATTAACGGAGGTTCTACCTGTTCTGTACCCAATGTGTCGAATGTGACGGTGACTCCCAATCAGCCAGCGAGCAGTGACGATAGGTTTTGGGGATATTTCCACAGAGGAACTACCAATTTCCCTTTTAAAGACGGTATTGTTTTAACGACAGGTCGTGCAAGAGAAGCAGGAAACGTTGCATCTAGTGCAAGCTATACTATACCGGGAGCAGGAATAGATGATGCCGATCTATTGGTAGCAGTTCCTAATCCTAGTACTGTTGATCATTATAACGATAATGTAATGCTTGAATTTGACTTCGTGCCAAATTCTGATCAGGTGAAGTTTAATTATCTTTTTGCTTCCGAAGAATACCAAAGTACTTATCCTTGTGATTTTGCAGATGCATTTGCGTTATTGATTAAACCGGTTGCGGGAGGTCCTTACGTAAATGTTGCTGTGTTGCCGAATAATGCAGGGCCAGTTTCTATGACAAATATTCACCCTCTTGTTCCCGGTACTTTTGGTTGTCCTGCTGTTAATGAAATGTATTTCGGAGGATATAATCCGGCTCCAAATGTGGTAACCAACTATGAAGGAAGAACGGTTCCGCTAACGGCAGTTGCTACTGTTGTTCCGGGACAGGCTTATCATTTTAAAATGGTTTTGTCTGATTACAGAGACTGGAGCTATGATTCTGCGGTATTTATCGAAGGTGGTTCTTTTGATATAGGAATTAAACTTGTTGACAATACCGGTGCTGTATTGCCTGCAACACTTAATGTTTGTGATAATATTCCTCAGACTTTGGTGGCTCAGGTTTCAGGGATTACCGGAGCTACTTACCAATGGTACAAAGATGGAGTGTTGATACCGGGAGCAACCACCACTACCTATGTTGCAACTTCGCCGGGCGTTTATATGATTAAGGTTAATGTTCCGGGATCCAGCTGTCCTGTGGAAGCAAAAATCACAATTATTGGGGGGACAACTCCTGTAGCTCAAAATGCAACTTTAAAACTTTGTACAACGCCAACTGTAAGTAATTTTAATTTAAATGATGCGAAGCCGCAGATCAGTACAACTGCTGCAGCAATATTCCGTTTTTATACAAATCAGGCAGATGCTCAGGCTCAAAATGGCAATTTTATTCCCGATGCAAGTTTAGCTTCATACAACGGAACTGATGGTCAGGTTTTACATGTTGTGGTTTCAAATGGGGCTTTCTGTAGCAAACTGGTTACTTTAACACTGCGTAAAGAAGCTACTCCGGTTGCTGAGCTTACTGCCACAAAATTAAAAATTTGTTTAGGTGAGTCTGTTATTTTAACTGCTTCAGGAGGAGTTACTTATCAATGGAGCAACTTTACAGGAACTGGTGCTGTACAAACACTTTCTCCAACACAAACTACAACATACACTGTTTATGCAATCGGAGCTCAAGGATGTAAATCATTACAACCTGCAACTCTTACCGTAGAAGTTGTACCTGCAATTACTTCGAATCTTTCGGGCGGATTTATTTGCCAGGGAGACAGAATTACTCTAGATGCAGGTGCAGGTCCAAATTATACCTATTCTTGGAGTACAGGTGCAACTACACAGACCATTGTAACAGAAACTCCGGGAATTTATTTTGTAGATATCAGTAACGGAGTCTGCTCTAAAAGATATACAACAGAAGTAAAGCAGGCGCTTGCTCCGGAAATTATCAATGTAGATTACAGCCAAAGCGGTACATTGATCGTTACTGCTAACAACTTGAGCGGTGGTGTACTTGAATATTCTGCAGATAATGGTGTAACCTGGCAAGGTTCTAATGTTTTCAATAATATTCCGAACAATACAGTAATTTCAATCAGAGTGCGAGTAAAAACTACGAGTTGTGTAGGAGTTTTGGAATACTTTACATTTATCATGCAGAATGTAATTACTCCAAACGGAGATAACGTGAATGACATGATTGATTTCAGAGGAATAAGTGATTACAATAAATTCCAGGCATCAATTTCAGACCGATATGGCAGAGTGGTATTTAAGGCAGAAAAAACAAGACCTTTCTGGGACGGATATTTCCAGGGTAAAAAGCTGCCGACTGCTTCTTACTGGTATCAGGTAACTTTCGAAGATCCTGCAAGTAAGCAGCTTACCGTAAAAACCGGCTGGATTTTACTTAAGAATTTTGAATAGTATTAAATAAGATATTCTAAAAAAGACCGATTTTTGTCGGTCTTTTTTTTATTTCATTTTCAAATATTACTGGAAATCTGAGTTTTATAAAATTGTGTTAAAACTAACGTAAATGTTTTTTGCTTAAATTTTAATCAAAAAAAATAGTATTTTTGTTAAAAATAGTTTAAAATGTTAAATGGTAGATTACAATATTTGCTTCTTGCTTTGATGCTTCTTGGTAACTTTACTTTTTCCCAACAGAGAAAAATAAGTAAAACGATCAGCAAGCCATCAAGTCTTACGATGAAAGCAGGAGCGTTTATTGACATCAATACAGCGAATTATCCTGAATCCTCTTACAGTATGACACAATTGGTGAAAGATGTGCTTATTGCGGGAGGCTCTGCATGTTCTACAGCAAATGTTTCCAATGTGGTGGTTTCTCCAAACCTTTCAGCAGGCGATCAAACCAGAAGCTGGGGTTTTTTTAATAAAGGAACTACAAATTTTCCTTTTGCAAGAGGTATTGTATTGACTACAGGACAAGCCAGAAAAGCAGGTAATTCTTATATCGCACCATTTCTTCAGGATGTTTTACCTACTCAGGGCGATGCAGATTTGGCTACAGCTTTATCGGTTCCGAATAATGTGCTAAAAGATGCAAGTTATATTGAATTTGATTTTGTACCTACAGCAACTGAAGTTACGTTTAGATATTTATTTGCTACAGAAGAATATGACAGCGACTTTCCTTGTAATATCGGCGACGGATTTGCTTTATTACTTAAAAAATCAGGAGATCCTACATACACAAATTTGGCAGTTTTGCCTGGTGGAGCTGGTCCTGTAAGTGTTAGAAACATCAGACCTGCAACAGAATTTGACGGGTCAACTTTAGCATGCGGAGCTTTGAATGCTTCTTATTTTGCAGGATATAATTTCAATAATATCGAAACTAACTTCAACGGAAGAACGGTTCCGTTAACTGCAAAAGCAACCGTTATACCGGGTCAAACCTATCATTTTAAAATGGTTTTGGCAGATTATCAGGATTCTCTTTATGATTCAGGTGTATTTTTAGAAGCAGGCTCTTTTGATATTGGTGTTCAGATTTTAGGTCCGGGAGGTGTTCAGCTTCCTGCATCAATCAATGTTTGTGATAATGCTCCGCAGACTTTTACAGCATCTACTCAGGTTCCTGGTGCAACCTGTTGTTACGGACCCGGGAATGTTAATTTTAATTTAACCTCAGCTCAGACGGCAATCAGTACGACTCCGGGAGCTACTTTTTCATATTATGTAAATCAGGCGGATGCAAATGCAGGAAATACAAGTACGATTGCAACTCCAACTACATTTTCAAGTGCAGGAAACCAGACCATTTATGTATTGGTGAAAAACGGTTTCTGTTCAAAAGTAGCAGAGCTCCAATTGGTAAAAGCTCCGGAAATTACAGCGACGATAGCAACACCAACAACTTTAACCTGTACCAATACTCAGGTAACACTTGATGCTTCTGCATCAGTTTATCCGGCGGGTTCTACATTTGCATGGACAACTACAGGCGGAAACATCGTCTCTGGTGGAAATACTTTAAACCCAATTGTCAATACAGCAGGAACGTATACTTTAACGATTACCAATACCTACCAACCCGGAAATGTTGTTTGTACCGGAACAGCAAATGTAACCGTTGTGGGAGACAGTACTCCGCCAACAACTACACTTACTGCAAGCAAAATCTTGATTTGTGCAGGTGAAACTGTTACACTTACTGCAGGAGGCGGTACAACTTATACCTGGACCGGACTTCCCGGAACTGGAAATACACAGACTGTAACTCCGGCAACCACTACAACTTATACCGTTACAGCACAAGGCGCAAACGGATGTACTTCTACAGCGCCCGCTACAATTACAATTGAAGTTTCACAACCTATAACCGTACAGAATGCTACTCTTCTGCAATGTTATCAGCAAGGAAATATTACTTACGATTTAACATCTGCTCAACCGCAGATTACAACTTCCCCAACTGCAACTTTTGCTTATTATTTGCTTCAGGCAGATGCAAATGCGGGGAATGGCAATACAATTACTGCACCTGCTACATTTCAGAGTGCGGGTAACCAAACAATTTATGTATTAGTTAAAAACGGGGGCTGTAGCTATGTTGTAACTTTACAGTTGCTCACTACAGCGGTTACTAATCTGACAATTGCTGCTCCGCAAACTATTACTTGTGCAGTTCCTCAGATTACTCTTAACGCAGGTGCATCAACAGTTCCTGCAGGATCGACAATTTTATGGACYACTGCAGGAGGGAATATTGTTTCGGGAGCCAATACTTTGACGCCGGTAGTAAACGCTGGAGGAGCTTATACTCTAACGGTGACCAATGTTACCCAACCAGGAAATTTAACATGTACTTTTACAGCAACTGTAAATGTAACTGAAGATAAAGTTTTACCGGTAGTAACCTTAACTTCTTCTGTGGCACAGATATGTCCGGGTGAATCTGTTACGCTTACTGCTGCAGGCGGAGTAACTTATACTTGGGCAAATTTAACGGGAACAGGGAATACGCAGGTTGTTTCACCGGCGACAACAACAGTGTACTCTGTAACTGCTACTGGAGCAAATGGATGCGTTTCTGCTACTCCTGCAACCATTACTACTACATATGAAGTTTTTGCATTGGGCGGGAATGGATGTGTATCGACTACACCGGCGAAAATTACCATTGAAGTTGTTCCGGCAATTGTTTCTACGTTAGCAGATGTATATGTTTGTGCAGGAGATCCGGCAACGCTTGATGCAGGTGTAGGTCCGAATTATACTTACTTATGGAGTAATGGTGAAACTACCCAGACGATTACGACCAATGTTCCGGGATCTTATTCTGTGGAAATAAGCAACGGAACCTGTTCAAGGCTATTTACCGCACAGATTATCAATCCTGATCTTCCACAATTTACGAATGTAGTTTATGATAAAGAAATGCTTACTATTACAGCTACAAATCCTACAGGCGGAGTTTTAGAATATTCGATTGATGGGGGCGTAAACTGGCAGGCTTCAAATATATTTTATAATGTCTTGAAGAACTCCAATCTTAGTTTAATGGTGAGAACAAAAGATGCAGAATGTAGTACCTCACTGCAGTTCTTTACTTTTGTTTTAAGCAATGCAATTACTCCTAACAATGATGGTTCAAACGATTATATCGATTTTAATGGAATCATTGGTTATAAAAACTTTGCCGCTTCAATATTTGACAGATATGGAGCAGAATTATTTAAAGCAGATAAATCAAACACCAGATGGAACGGATCACTAAAAGGTATTAATCTACCAACAGGAACTTATTGGTATCGTGTACAATGGGAAAATCCTGCAAGTAAAAAAATGGAGCTGAAATCAGGATGGATCCTTCTGAAAAATAGAGATTAATCATTTAAAAATAATAAACAATAAAGCCTTTCTTATTCGGAAAGGCTTTTGTTTTTCTAATGCATTGTCAGTTTTTAAACCTATTTTTTATTAAGTTTTTGCCAAGCAATTTAGTTTGCCTTTGCTTTTTAAAATGAAAAATTTAATTTATAATCTTTGCGCTAAAGTTTTCAGATGTAGTGACTTTAAAATTTTTCACACCCAAAAAATGTATTCATAAATCGGTTTTTCAGATAAAATAAATCACACAATTGTAAATAAACATTATTTAATTTTAATGATTGCCAAAAAAGACTTATTTTAGTTAGACCAAATTTCACAAATATTAAATATAAATGGGAGTACTTGTTACCAACGAGACAGTAAAGCAGTTGTTTCACATTGCACAGTCAATCGCCAGAGAAAATTACAATGCAACTTACAGCGGACCGCACATTTTGCAGGCTTTAATGCACAAAGATATTGGCTTAAATAAGTTTCTGAAAACCATAGACAAAGATCCGGGATATTTTTACGAATGGGCAGATGTAAGAATTGAAGATTACCCGAAAACCACTCATCTTCCATCAGAGGTTGGCGAAGGAGAATTTGTAGACCAGATTTTGGAAGAAGCAGACGATATTCGTTTAAAGCTTGGCTTGGATGAGATTACTCCGATCTGTATTCTTACCGCAATTGTAAAACCACAGGTTGCTTTTACATTACAACAATTAAAATCACTTCCTTTAAGGGAACACGAAATCTTTAATTTATACAGAAAAGATACTCCTTTTTCAGCTTCAGAAAACGGTGATGTTTCCTCACTTTTTGGAGGTTCTTCAGACTTTTCAGATTCTTCACTGCCTTCAATTAAAAGCTATTGTATTGACCGTACTGCACAAGCCAGAAACGGCGACATCGAAAATATTATAGGCAGAGATAAGGAGCTCAGAATGTTGGTGGAAATTCTTTGCAGAAGAAGCAAGCCGAATGTAATTATCGTCGGTGAACCCGGCGTTGGGAAAACTGCTTTAGTAGAAGGTTTTGCCACAGAAATTGTTAAAGGAAATGTTCCTGAAATGCTTAAAAATGCTACATTATTAGAACTCGACACAGGAGCTTTACTGGCAGGAACTTCTTATAAAGGTGAAATCGAAGACCGACTGAAAAAAGTAATCAACGAATGCAAAAAGATTGAAAAAGCGGTTTTATTTATTGATGAAATTCATGCGCTTTTAGATCCTAAAGGAAGCATCGGAAATATCGGAAATATCCTTAAACCGGAATTGGCAAGAGGTGAAATTACGGTAATAGGAGCTACAACTCAGGAAGAATATAGAAAAATTATTGAGCCGGAACAGGCTTTTAACCGTCGTTTTGAAATGTTGACTGTACTTGAACCGGACGAAAAGACCTGTGTGAAAATGATCGATGTCTTATTGGAAGGCTATAAAAAACACCACGGAATTGAAGTTGAAAAAACAGCACTTCCGGAATGTGTACGTTTGGCAAAACGGTATGCAAAAGGTAAAAAGCTTCCCGATGCAGCGATCGATCTTTTAGACCGAACAATGGCGGCAATAAAAATGCTTGATGAGCTTTCTGAAAAAGAACTGGATAGCTGGAAAGAAATTTATGAAAATATTTTAAAGGAAGAATATTTTGATGATAAAGATAAAGCCGATGAATTGATATGGAATTACAATTTATTGAGAGATAAAATAAGTCCGATTTTGTGGGGTTCTTTAAGTGAGCAGCCACAGATTGATAACTCAATGCCGGTTGAACACATTCAAAAAATAATAGAAGAAACGTATGCTGAACTTTTGCAGCATGCAGCTAAAAAAAGAGAAAAAGTTGACCGTTTGGAATTAGCGGCGGTAATGGCGGCAAAAACCAATATCCCGATTGGAAAAATTCAGGCGCAGGAAAAAGAAAAGCTTCTGAATATGGAAGGTCTTCTGATGAACAGAGTTGTTGGTCAGGATCACGCTTTGAAAATACTTTCAGACGCTATTGTTGAAAACCGAAGTGGCTTAAACAAACCAGGACAGCCAATTGGTTCATTCTTCCTTTTAGGACCAACAGGAACCGGAAAAACAGAGTTGGCAAAATCGATGGCAGAATTGCTATTCAATGATGAAAAAGCGATGGTGCGTTTTGATATGTCAGAATTTAAAGAAGAACATTCAGCAGCGCTTTTATACGGCGCACCTCCAGGTTACGTTGGTTACGAAGAAGGCGGAATGTTGGTGAATAAAATCAGGCAACAACCTTATACTGTGGTTTTGTTTGATGAAATTGAAAAAGCGCATCATTCAGTTTTTGATGTGTTTTTACAGATTATGGACGAAGGAAAAGTGCATGATAAGCTAGGAAAAGAGGGAGACTTCAGCAACGCTTTGATTTTGTTTACTTCAAATATCGGAAGCGAAGAAATTGTAAAACAGTTTGAAGAAGGAAAAGTTCCCGAATCGAATTCGTTGATGCAGATAATGTCAAATTCCGGAAGATTCAGACCTGAATTTTTGGCGAGAATTACAGAAATTATTCCGTTTGCACCGATTACAGAATCGATTGCCGAAAGAATTTTTAATATTCAGTTGAAATCACTTCATACTTCATTGACAAGATTGGGAATGAGTTTGAAAATCAGTGATGAAGCCGTTAAAAATTTAGCATTAAACGGATTCAGCAGTAAATACGGAGCGAGACAAATTTCAGGAGTAATCAGATCGCAATTGGCAAGACCAATCTCGAAAATGATTGTAAGAGAAGAAGTAAAAACCGGACAAAACCTTTCAGTAGACTGGAACGCTGAGATTTAGCTGATCAAGCCGATTTTAAATCTGCTAAATCTGCGAGAGTATTAAAAAATATCATTTTGCTTTTTAGTTTATATTAAAAACATTAAAATGAAACCAAATCTCAAAAATATTATTTTGGCTGCAGCATTTTTAAGTTGTTCACATTTTGTGAGTGCGCAGTTTCTTTCAGCATCGGATACTTCTGAAAGCAGTGTGAGGAAATACAAAAATATCATTGAAGCCAACAAAGAAGTTGTCACTTTTATTGAATTTTCTATGGTTGAAAAAGGGTTGCCAAAACATTTGAGAAATTTAGCTTTAATTGAATCTCATTTTAACAGGAACATTACTTCGAGCGCAGGAGCAGTGGGAGTTTGGCAATTTATGACCGCTCATGCCAATCAATACGGATTAACGGAAGACCGCAGAAATGATTTGTACAGAAGCACAAAAACGGCTGCTGTTTCATTGAAAAATTTATATAAAAAATACAACAATTGGGTAACCGTTGTCGCTGCTTATAATTGCGGAGAAGGTAATATTGCCAAAGCAATGCAGGCTGCCAATTCTACGCAGTATCATGTTTTTTATAAATATTTGCCTGCAGAAACTATCAATCATGTCAAGAAATATCTCAATGCGTGCTACGCAACCGGTGAACTTCCTGCTGTTTTGGCGAATTATAATGATTCCAGAACGATGTATCTTTTAAATAACAGGAAAACGGATTCTTCAGAGGTTGCATTGTCTGAAACTGAAATTAATGCAGGATTTAAGCTGGGTGTAATTGCGGAAGAATTAAAAATTGATATGAATGATCTTTTGAGCTGGAACCCTGAAATTGTAAGAACATTAGAAAATGACGGAGAAAGCAAGCTTTTTCTTCCCACAGATTTAATGCCCGATTTTTTAATGAAAAAAAACGCAATTCTTTCTAAGTCGATACGTACGAAATAATTTAAAATTAATTTTTTTTCATGTTCTAATAAAGAAGGAATAAGATTCTATCAGGTTATCAATAAATATAAAAAGACCGAAACTCATCAAGTTCCGGTCTTTTTTAAAATATCAATATCTAAATTTATGAAAATTATTAAGGATTTGATATAATCAATGTTGAAGGAATATCAGACAGCCAAAGACTTTTGGAATCAATTAAACCTCTCCAGCTTTTTTTGCTGATCAACATTAGATCCTGAGATTGCAAAAATTCTTTCTCGATCTGTTTTTCGTTGTATAAAGTGATGTGATTTGGTGCAACCTGTTCGATGCTTCTGATGAGTTCTTTTACTTCAATGTTGCTTCTGATCTGTCCTGCAACATCCAAAATAATAATCTGTGAATTGTTATTATTGATCAGTCTTTTTGCATATTCAAGCAGATAAAAATCACTTAAATTAAAAATAGGAATAAATACCCTGTCTGCCGAATTAAAGTCTCTGTCTACTAAAACTCCGACAGGAATATTGGTATTATCTAAGATCTGCAAAGTAGAGTCGTCGAAAGGAGAATTATTGAAAATATTACCCTTGCCTTTAACGGTGTTCAACAATTTTTCAGGATTAATAATTTTGGTGGTGAAACCTAAAAGTCTTCCGAGCAAACTTCCTTCGTACATCGATTTTCCGAGCATGATTAAAAGAAGATCATAATTTCCTTTGTTTGAAATATTCGTGAGATCGTTTTCAAAATCGGTGGAAGCTTTGAAAAGGGTAGTGACTTCAAGCTGAAGCTCCTGAGAAGTTTCGATGACGCTTTTAAACTGTTCTTTCTCAAAATTATCAATATCAAAAGCATGCAATTCATCTACAGGAGCGATATTCATTGCGGTTACACTTTTGTTGCCGTTCATTTTATGGGTAAGATTATCGGCAAGTTTCAGTAATGTACTTCCGGATTCCGGGGTTTCAAAGGATAAGAGAACTCTGTATTTCGCATCGTTTTCGTCAAGATCATCCTCTTCCATTGAAGATTTTTTTCCTTTAAAGAAATAATTAATAATGTCAAGACAAGGTCCGGTCATAAAGGTGGTGAATAACGCCATGATCACCAACATGGCAAATAATTCGGGGCCTAAAACTCCAAGATCATAACCGATATTTAAAACAATAAGTTCAGTTAAACCTCTCGTGTTCATCAAAGCACCAATGGTGAGGCTGTCTTTCCAGCTTAGCTTTAAAAATTTAGCGGTTAATGCACTTCCTACAAATTTTCCGATAACTGCGGTAAGAATAATAAATCCGCCTATTTTCCAAAGATGAGGATCATTTAATAAACCGATCTGTGTTCTTAAACCTGTAAATACGAAGAAAAGCGGAAGCAATAATACCAAGGCAACATCTTCTATTTTTTCGATAAAAAGATTTCTGAATTTTACATTTTCAGGCATAATCGCACCTGCCATAAATGCGCCGAATAATGCATGAATTCCGATAACTTCTGTTGCGTATGACGAAATGATAAGAATTAAAAAAAACACCGCAACCAAAGCTTTGCTGATGAAACCTTTTCCTTTCTGGGATTCTGCAATCCTGTGTAAAAATGGTCTCACCGCTTTAATCATGATAAAAACATATACAATCGCCATGATAATCACGAAAATTGATCCTGAAAAAGATCCTGCTTTTACTACCGCAATTACGGCTGCCAAAATACACCAAGCTGTAATGTCATCTGCAGCAGCGCAGGTTATGACAACGGTTCCTATTTTTGTTTTATGTAAATTTCGTTCCTGTACAATTCTGGCAAGAACGGGAAATGCGGTAATGCTCATCGCAATGGCTATAAATAAAGCAAAAGAACTGAACTGAATTCCTTCCGGAGCAAATTCTTTATAAATAAAATAAGACAGCCCGACTCCCAATGCAAAAGGAATAATGATGCTTGCGTGGCTGATTACAACTGCATCGTGTGCTTTTTTTCTTAAAACACTCAGATCAAGCTCCATTCCTACGATATACATGAAAAGAATTAAACCGATCTGGCTTAAAAATTGTAAGTTTCCTAATGATTCTTTTGGGAAAATAAAAGCTGAAAGTTCAGGGAAATACAATCCGAAAAGTGAAGGTCCTAAAACAATTCCGGCAATCATTTCTCCGATTACGGAAGGCTGTTTCAGTTTCACGCAGATCCAGCCAAATAATTTTGCCACCAGAATAATGGTAACGATCTGAGCGAGCAGAAGCGCTAAAGGATGATTCAGATTAGATAAAAAAGAATCGGTGAAATTTTCCCACATTGTATTTCCGGTAATCTTGCTTGGTGGAATATTTTCTCCTATTTCAAGGGTTTTTCCTTCCACAAAAAACCAATACATCAATGCTGAGAAAAAGATAATCGTTGCCGCATAAAAAATAATATTTCTATATTTCCCCATAATCATAATCATTATTTGAGGGCAAATTTCTAAAGAATAAATGGATGGGAGAACTTGTTTGTTTTAAAATGTAATGAATACACAGAATAATGTAATGAAATGAAAATATCTGTAATGTATTTCATGCAATAAAAAATCCCTTTCAGAAACTAAAAGGGATTTGTAATGTTTTTATAATTATATTATCAAAATGATAAATGTAAATTGTAATCTGATTAAAAATTAAGAAATCAGTTTCATAATTTCTAAAGCTACTTTCAACGCTTCGGTTCCGTCTTCTAAAGAAACTTCTACATTTTTATCTTCTAAAATAGCATCAGCAAAAGAATTTAATTCATCCAAAATCGCATTATTCGCCTGAATATTTGGGTATTCAAATAAGATCTGATTTTTTTCGCCTTCTGCATTTTCAATAATCATATCAAATGGAGTCGGGTTTTCAGGAGCATCTTTCATTCTGATCACCTCAGCTTTTTTCTCTAAGAAATCAACCGAAATATAAGCGTCTTTCTGGAAAAAACGGCTTTTTCTCATCGCTTTCATAGAAATTCTCGACGTCGTTAAATTGGCAACACAGCCATTTTCAAACTCAATTCTTGCATTGGTAATATCCGGAGTTTTGCTTACGACACAAACGCCGCTCGCATGAATATTTTTTACTTTTGATTTTACCACGCTCAGCAAAATATCAAGATCGTGAATCATTAAATCTAAAACTACAGAAACATCGGTTCCACGTGGATTAAATTCTGCCAAACGGTGAATCTCAATAAACATTGGGTTCTGGATGTAATCTTTTGCTCCAATAAACGCAGGATTGTATCTTTCAACATGACCAACCTGTGCTTTGATGCCGTTTTCACGACATTTTGAGAGAATTTCCTCTGCCTGTTCAAGAGTTTGCGTCACCGGTTTTTCAATGAAAAAATGAAGACCTTTTTCAATCGCTTTCAGAGCATAATCGTAATGATAAACTGTTGGTGTAACGATATCCAACATTTCGATCTGATCTAATAATTCATCAAAATTTTCAAAATATTTATATCCGAATTCGGCTTCTAGCTTTCTTCCGTTTTCTGCATCTTTATCGTGGAAGCCTATAAGCTCGTATTTATCAGACTGATTAAGAAGTCTTAAATGTATTTTTCCCAAATGTCCGGCGCCTACCAAACCTGCTTTTAACATAGCGTTTTAATTTTTGTAAAGATAATAAATTTAGGTATTAGGAAATAGATGATAGGTTTTAGGTTGATAAGTATTGATTGTTTTTTTACTTTTGTAGCTACACTATCTAATAACTGTTGATGATGCAAGATTCGTTTGTACATAAAGGGAAAAGAAAAAATTTGGTTGAGTATCTCAGACACAAAATCGGGATCTCGGATGAGAATGTACTTGCTGCAATGAATGCAGTTCCGAGACATCTTTTTATAGAAAGTATTTTTGAAGATTTTGCGTACGAAGACCGTGCTTTTCCTATATTGGCGCATCAGACGATTTCTCACCCTTCAACGGTGGCAGAACAGTCTGAACTTTTGCAGGTGAAACCAGGTGAAAAAGTGCTTGAAATAGGAACGGGTTGTGGGTATCAAACTGCTGTTTTATTAGCAATGAAAGCTTTGGTTTATACAGTTGAAAGACAGAAAGATCTTTTCGATTTCTCTAAAAAGAAACTCAGAGAAATGCATTTGTATCCCAAGTTTCAAAGTTTTGGGGATGGTTTTGCGGGACTTCCCACTTTTGCGCCTTTCGATAAAATTATTGTGACTTGCGGAGCTTCAGTTTTGCCTACAGAATTATTAAAACAATTGAGAGTAGGCGGAAAGATGGTTATTCCGTTAGGTCCTACAGATGAGCARGTTTTGTACCGATTCACCAAAATTTCTCCTACGGAAATTGAAAAAGAAGAATTCGGAGCGTATAAATTTGTACCGATGTTGAATAATACCAATCAGTAATTAAAATCACAGAAAATTATATAAATTTATAGCTCACAAACTGAAAAATATGATTAATCCTGATATTTCTGATTATAACGAAAGACAGTCAGATTCAGATAAAGAAATCTGCGCTGTGCTTTCCCATTTAATTGATTCTGAGCTAAATGATGCGGAGAACAAAATCTGGCACGCTCATCCGGTTTGGTTTATAGAAGGAAACCCAATTGTGGGTTACAGCAAGCAGAAAAAAGGAGTTCGTTTGATGTTTTGGAGCGGAAAATCTTTTAATGAAGAAAAATTGGATGTAAAAGGAGAAAAATTTCAGGATGCTTCCGTCTTTTATAATGATATAAGTGAAATCAACGAAACTGATATGCTTCGCTGGTTAAAAAAATCTGTGGAAATACAATGGGATTATAAAAATATTGTAAAAAGAAAAGGAGAATTAATCAGATTAAAATAATTAATCCTCAATTTTTCGGAATGAAAATTGAATTTTAATTTGGATGAAAATCAAAAAAAATAAACCGATAATGTAAATAGAAACCTCACTTGTAAAAAGTAGTGAGGTTTTTTATTTGTCTAAAAAAATAAAATAATGAAAGTTTTTATAAACAAAAAAATTCCCGAAACAGGAATTACAATGCTGAAAGAAGCAGGTTTGGAAGTTACAATTCCTGAGAATAATGATTTATCAGAAAAAGAACTCCTGCAATATTTTAAAAATGCAGACGTCATTTTGAATGTAGGGCAAAACAAATATGATAAGGATTTTTTCGAGCAGTTTCCTAATGTAAAGGCAATTGCTTTGTTCAGTGTAGGTTTTGATCATGTCGATATAAAAGAAGCCACCAAAAGAAATATCCCGATAGGAAATACGCCGGATGTTTTGAGCCGTGCAACTTCCGATGTTGCTTTTTTATTGATGCAATCGGTTTCCAGAAGAGCAAGTTTTTATTTTCAAAAAGTAAAAGACGGAAACTGGGGGAATTTTGATCCGCTGTATGAGCTTGGGCAGGAATTGTATGGTAAAACTTTGGGTGTTTTCGGTTTAGGAAGAATAGGTTTTGAAATGGCTGAAAAATGTAAGAACGCTTTCGGAATGAATATTATTTATCACAACAGAAACCATAACGAAGAAGCCGAAAAACAACTTGATGCAAAATATGTTTCGTTTGATGAACTTATTGCGCAATCGGATGTTTTGAGTGTTCATGTTAATTTTAAACCGGAACAAAGCGATCTTTTTAATGCTTCGGTTTTTGAAAAAATGAAAAAGAATGCGATTTTTATAAATACGGCGAGAGGAGGGTTTCACAATCAGAAAGATTTGTACGAGGCTTTGATTTCGGGACAGATTTGGGGAGCGGGTTTAGATGTTACGAATCCGGAACCTATTGAAGATAATGACCCGATCTTAGAGTTATCAAATGTTTGTGTTCTTCCGCATATTGGTTCGGCAACGGTAGAAGCCAGAAACGGAATGGCAAGATTAGCGGCAGAAAATATTATTGCTTTTTCTAAAGGTGAAAAAATGCCGCATATTGCCAATCCAGAAGTTTATGAGGTTTGAGATTCGAGGTACGAGATAAGAGATACGAGATTCGAGTTTTGTGATACGGGATTTGTGACTTAGATAATAAAGAAAGATTACAACTTTTCGACTTAGATTGAAATCTTTAATCTTTAATCTTTAATCTTGTTTCTTTTACCTTTCGCCTTTGGAACCATTTTTGTCTATTCTTTATTATCACAAAAATAAATTATTATGACAACTGAAGATAACAAAAACGAGCAAGACAGAAAGCTGGAGGAAATGGATTATAAACCAAGTGAAGATATTTTCAACAAAGAAAAACATATTCCTTTAGACGGAGATGGAAATCCTATCATTAATCCAGGTCACGTAAACGACGAAATGCCTTATGGATTAGATGTTCCCGGTGCTGAAGACGACGATAATTTTGAACAAATTACCAATCAGCTCCCGGATGAAGAAAACAATCTTTACAGCAGGAGCGATAATGAAGATGATCACGAAGAAGAAAATGACGATATTGTCACTTAATACAATCCCGCAACTGATGCGGGATTTTTTTTATTTAATGATAACCATTTTTCAAAAAGAAAGTTTCTCAATTTTTTTTAAAATCCTTGAATTTCAAACCACCAACTGTCAACTAAAAACTATCAACTAATTTTAAATTCATTCGCATATTTTTATATTTATTAACTTTGGCAATCTTTGAATAATAACGGAAGGATTTTTAAAAACCCCGGAAGTTTATAAAATAGTACAGAATATGAAACTTAAGTACAGTCTGCTCGCTTTGGCAGCGCCTTTCTTAATGAATGCACAACAACTCATGACACCTGAAATTCTTTGGACTTTGAAAAAAGTAGGAGTGCAGGCTGTTTCTCCCGATCAATCATCACTCATTTATAAAGTTGGGCAGGTTGATCTGAAAACTGAAAAAACAAAAAATGAAAACTATTTCCTGAATGTTACCAATAATCAGTCTTCTAAAATTGATTTAGGTAAAAAAGCTTTAATTCAATGGGATAAAAACGGGCTTTATGCTCAGGAAGGTGAGAAAATTTACCTTTCAAAAGACAACGGAAAAACCTGGGCAGAATTTTACACGATCGGTGAAGCAGACAACATTGTTATTTCTCCTGATGGAAAGAAAATCGCTTTCAGCAAGCAGGTTTTGGTTGAAAAACTAATGGGGAAAGATAAATATGCAGATACTCCAAAAACGACTGCACAAGTTTATACAGACCTGAATCACAGACATTGGGATTATTTTAATGAAGGAAAATACAATCATGTTTTTGTGGTGAATACTTCTTCAAGTGTAGATTCTGCAAAAGATTTATTGGAAGGAAAAACTTGGGATTCTCCGCAAAGACCTTTCGGTGGAGCAGAAGATTTCGTCTTTAGCCCAGATTCTTCTCAGCTTTTATATGTTACAAAACCTAAAAGCGGAAAAGAATATTCTACAAGTACAAATACCGATATTTTTGCTTATGATTTAGCTTCAGCTACAACAAAAAATCTAACGGAAGGAATGATGGGTTATGATGTGAATCCAAAATTTTCACCAGACGGAAAATGGCTGTTGTGGCAAAGCATGGAGCGAGAAGGTTATGAAGCTGATAAAAATGATATTGTGGTAATGGACTGGAAAACCGGTGCAAAAAGCAACATCACAGGAAACTGGGACGAAAGCGTGACCGGAACTACATTCTGGAGCAGCGACTCTAAAAGTATCTATTTTAATGCAGCATTTCGTGGAACCGTTCAGTTATTTTCTGTTGATCTTAAAAACTCAAAAGTCAATCAGATTACAAAAGGGAATTTTGACATAAGTGATATTTTTGCAGAAGGAAAAAAATCTCTTTTAATTTCAAAAACGGATATCAATCATGCTGCAGAATTGTTTTCAGTAAATCTTAAAAACGGTGAATTAACGCAGATTACCGATGTCAATAAAGATACCTACGCAAAATTAGCACAAGGAAAATCTGAATTGAAAATGGTAAAAACTTCAGACGGAAAAGAAATGGGAGTTTGGTTTCACTATCCGCCAAACTTCGATCCGAATAAAAAATATCCAACCTTATTGTATTGTCAGGGAGGTCCACAATCTGGACTTACCCAATTTTTCAGCACAAGATGGAATTTTGCATTAATGGCAGCAAACGGTTATATTGTGGTTGCACCAAACAGAAGAGGAATGCCTGGTTGGGGAACAAAATGGAACGAAGAAATCTCAAGAGATTGGGGCGGTCAACCGATGAGAGATTATTTGGCAGCGACAGATTTTGCGAAAACTTTACCATATGTTGACGGTGAAAGAGTTGCAGCAGTTGGTGCAAGTTATGGAGGATACAGCGTATTTATGTTGGCTGGAATTCACGAAAACAGATTCAAAACATTCATCGCTCACGATGGATTATTTGATATGAAATCTTGGTATTTAACGACGGAAGAACTTTGGTTTGCTAATTGGGATTTGGGTTCTCCTTGGGAAAAACCGCTTCCAAAAGCTTATACAGAATTTAATCCAAGCAATTTTGTTGAAAAATGGAATAAACCCATTATGATCGTTCAGGGCGGAATTGACTTCAGAGTTCCTTATGAGCAGGGTCAGGAAGCTTTCCAGGCTGCAAAGTTGAGAGGCTTAAAATCTAAACTGGTTTATTTTCCAAACGAAAACCATTGGGTTCTGCATCCGCAAAACGGCTTGGTTTGGCAGAGAGAATTTTTTGATTGGCTGAAAGAAACTTTATAAAATTAAATATTCCACATTTAAATTCCCCTCCTTTGGAGGGGTGTCAAAAATTCAGAATGAATTTTTGACGGGGTGGTAAATATTTAAAATCATTAAAGATAAAACATCAATAGAAGCGGGCTTTAGCCCGCTTTTTGTTTTAAATATTCCAAAAGCTTCAGCTAAAATTTATATATTCAAATCGTTACTAATATTTAAGAATATCATGGCTGTTAAGATGTTAAATTTTAATCCATCAACTGTCAACTAAAACCTATCAACTATTCAAGTCATGCAAAACAGAATCTCATCATTCCCACCATTTATCGATAAAGAATCTAAAATTTTAATTTTAGGTTCAATTCCGGGTGTGAAATCTTTAGAAAAGCAACAATATTACGCTCATCCACAAAATAAATTCTGGAAAATTATTTTTGAATTGTTTAACGAAGAATTTACAGAAGATTATTCTGAACGAATTAATATTTTAAAGAAAAATCACATCGCAATTTGGGATGTTATCGATTCCTGCGAAAGAAAAGGCAGTTTAGATTCTGAAATAAAARACGAAGAGGCAAATCAAATTGAAGAGCTTTTAGAAAATTATCCCAACATTCAGGCAATATTTTGCAATGGCGGAAAATCTTACAAAAATCTGCAGAAATTATTGGGCAAAAATTTTAGAGTTCCCATTTACCTAATGCCTTCAACAAGTCCGCTTCACACCATTTCTTTTGAAAGAAAATTTGAAGAGTGGAAAAAGGTATTAGATTATTTATAAACTTTAATATTTTCAATTAAAAAGATATATTTGTGTTTCACAAATTATTTACAATGAAGAAAAATTTTTTACTGTTA
>NZ_JBFRGA010000146.1:0-7083 GCF_052115105.1 Chryseobacterium sp. 2TAF14 | reverse complement strand
GAAATCCCAAAAATAGCGAGTGCGGAAAGCGGGAAAAAGCTCCTAAAAAAATAATTACGTTCAACCTTTTCCGGATTTTTTAATCTTGATTTTCCCAAAAATTGTAAACACGCATTGTCAGGGTAAATATTTTTGCTTTTACTGCAAAGACTGAATGCAAAGGTCACATCATTAGCAAAACGTCTTTTGTTCATGTAATTTTGTTGCATAATTTAAAACTTTAATCACATGAATATCAAAAAACTTTTTAGCAAAAGAAATGAAATTATTGGCGGTCATTTTAATGAATTACGTTCAAAAATCGGCATGGCTAATCAAAATGAAGAATACATTTTTTCAGTAAGAGAAGAAATCTGCAACCAGTGTCCGCTGAAAAACGGTAATAATTGCAACGCTTTAAAATGGCTTAATCCTGCGACGCTGGAAGTTGCAGACCACCCGAAAGACGGCTTTGTAAGAGGTTGCGGATGCAGACTGAGCGCCAAACAAAGATCTACGTTAAGCCTTTGTCCTGCAGGTTTTTGGGGCGGAGAATTTGATTAAAAACCAAATAAATTTGGCAATTCCTGATTTTTATAATTAAACCTTTTGAGCGTGAATCAAGACCATATCATTGAGAAAATTTTTGTTGAAGTTACCGTAAACAGCAAACAAAAAGCATTGAGCATACAAGAAGATATCAATAGCTTTTTGTCTATCGATGTTTTCCCTGAAATAGAAAAATATATCAATGCTTTAGAATATAAATTGGGCAATAAAACCCTTCAAATCCCAAGATTGGAACTCAATCTTGATGTAAACAGCAGTTCTCTTAACATCGAATTAAAAGATAAAATTGCTCAGGTCTTTCAAGAAGAACTGTCTGAAGTGATGAAACCGATAGAAAATTTGGATCAGGATATAGAAAGAGATTCAAAAGCTTATTTTATTGATAATCAGGAAAAAACAATTCACACTTTTATCTATTTTCTGGAAAAAGGAAATATGCCTTGGTGGAATTCTGAGACAAAAGGAACTTCTTTTTTAGAATCTAAGGTATTTAAAACTTTGATTTTAAGCAAAAATTTTCCGGGAAGGATTGCAACAATTCTGCCTGAAAAAAATGTTCAGGAACGAATCATCAATCAACTTTCAGACGAACAAATTGCACAATTATGCATATCCGTTTTAACAAATAAGGAATTAAAAATCAACTTAAATGATGAGGTAATACAAAGTATTTTAAAACTGAATCCTACCGAAAGACAAATTGTCTGGCGTCTGGTTTTGAGCATATTATCGGAGTATCTGTACACAAAAAATATTAATCTCAGGGAATTTGTTTTACAAAAAATTATACGAACAGAATTGTTTCCAGCCGGTTTATTGCCCCAAAAAAAGAACGATCAACATCTAAAAACAATCATTCATATCTTTCCTTTTGTAAAAGAAAATGAAATTATTGAAATCCTCAGAAAAAAGTCGGAGCAGAAATCTGAAAACACAGAAATTTCAAATGAAACAATTCAACAAAAAAATGAAAAAACCGACGAAATTTTAAGTTATAACAGCGAAGATTTAAGTCAGGACGATGAACAATACATTAAAAATGCAGGACTAATTTTGATACATCCATTCATCAAACCTTTTTTTGAACATTGCGATCTTCTTCATCCCGAAACACAGCAACTAACAGATCCCGAATTGGGTGCACATTTGTTACACTATATTGCCACCGGAAAAACAAACGCCCCTGAATACGAAATGGTTTTCGAAAAATTTTTATGCAATATTCCAATGCATCAATCTATTAACAGGCATATTAAACTTTCACGCAAACACAAAGCACACGCAAAAAATGTGATCGAAAGCGTGCAGCACAATTGGAATCCTATGAAAAAATCGTCTGTAGCATTGCTGCAAAATGAGTTTTTCCAAAGGTCCGGCAAATTGGTTGTGTCTGATCATGATTATATGCTTACAGTAGAGCAAAAAACGCAGGATATTTTATTGGAAAAGCTGAACTGGGGACTGGGTTTGGTTAAATTGTCGTGGAAGGATAAGTTTTTGTTTGTGAAGTGGTGACTTTAGTTTTGTTTGCGTACAGTGTAAGTCTTCCTATTGGTGAGAAGCAAAAACCTATGCAAAAAGAAGTTGCTTTGCATATTGGCGTAGATAAATCTACATACTCCAAAATCCAAAAAGGATTAAGGGAAGTTACTGTTACAGAGCTTACCAAAATGGCTAAACTCTTTAATCTGTCTGTAGACCAGGTTATCAATTACGATGAAAACCTAAAACCTAAAGAGATTGTAATTGAAGATAAATCTACTCTCGAACAAATGGAACTCATTCAGCAGGTCGACGAAGAAGATAAAAGCACTGTCTTTAAAATCATTGATAAGATGCTTACTACCAAAAAAATTTAAAGACTTCTTTAATAAAAATGTAGCTGCGCTATAAAACATAAAACCCACCGCATTGCGGTGGGTTCTTTTATTATTGGATTACAAATCCGCAAGATCAGGTATTTATTTTATAAATAGTCCACATACATTTTTACAATCAGGATAATACTTGGTTCTTTTCATATCGGAATTCCAAATTTCAACATCATCTACGATTTCTTTTAAAAAACCATCTTGAGTTTTTGTATAACTTACTTCTTTTACCAAAATAAATTTATATTTCTTCCCAATTCTTAGTTTATTTGGGTAACTGTTCTTGTTGTCACAATCTTTAAAAATTGGCACAATAATCTTTTCTTTATTTTTTTCTAAATGAAGAATGTAATTATGAGATGTAGAATCTATTTTTTTTACATATGCATATAGAGAGTCATAATTCGATGTTTGTGATTTGCATCCAATAAAAAGTAAACAAAATATTAATATCAGTAATTTCATTATTTCTTTTTTAAGTTTTTATAAGTTCCAGAATAAGTACCTATAGGAATAACTGCTCCTGTTTTCTTATTATTCAATGAGACATTATCACTTATTGTAATTGTACCACCATTAAAAGTAGTACTAGTAATTTTATTCTTTGTAAATCCTGAACCTTCTTTATATCTTGGATCGATCCAAGCCGCTAAATCATGAGCGTCATTGTATCCCATTGCGGCCGTTTGAGGAGAAATAGATGCAGGGCTCCCCGGAGAAAGTAAAGCTCCTATATAACCTTCTAGTGCTTCATGCAAAATATTTGAACCTTTGGCTGCACCCATCACACTTTCATATTTTCCTAAAACATCTGGGTTAACAACATTAGTAGCATAAACCTTTCCATTGTATTCATAACTACCTCTATAAGCACCTCCTTCAAAGAAAGGGTATTCTGTTCCTGCAGCTTGATCAATTCTCATGTCATTATCTGTTTGCAAAGTTACAATATGATCTTTGTCCACATTAGCAGCATGAAAAAGAACATTTGACGCATCGGTTTGCTCAGCTCCTTCAATTTTAGTTGCAGTAACTTTTCCTTTATCATCCATAGACAAATTAAGTTGTCCCTGTACAGAAGCTTGCAGTTGCGCTAATGCTTCTTTTGATTCGCTTCCTTTAATTATTACATCCTTAGTCTGCCTCCCATCCGGATCAATAAATCTTATCGGATTATTAAAAGCATAATTGAATGGACTATGACGAGTCATTTTCTCCGCCAACGGATCCACGACACCCCACCTTCCAATATCCGGCATATAGAATCTTGCACCATAATCATACATTCCCGTCTCTTGGAGTTCCTTTCCGTTGTACTTATATTGGTAACTTTTATTTCCAGCCAGAGCATTATACCCTTCATGCTTCAATCCGAAAGGATAATAGTTGTTTTCTTCAAGAACTTCTATGCTGCCACTTACATTTTTAAAGTAGCTGAGACGAACATTTCCTAAATGGTCGCTGTAATTGTAAATATACTTATTTTTTTCAAAATCAAAATAACCTTCCGAGGTTGGAACAAATTTAATAGTCGGATCTCCGACGTTAGCTATAATTTCGTATTGAAAACCGTCTAAATATTCTGTTATTTTTTTTCTGTAGACATTATTTTCATTGTAGCGATGTTCTTTTCTGATCTTTGTACCATCAGCTTTATAATAATTAACGGTGTTTGTGTTTTGCCAAGTTCCTCTGGTAAAATATAATTGATCAAATTTTAAATAATTTGGCAGATTCAGAAAATTATAATCGATCTGAAGTATTCCTTTATCTTTATGCGTGATCATATTTCCATTAAGGTCATAACTAATGGGATTTCCTGAAGTATCAGGATAGCCATTGTAGTTTTGGGAAGTATCTGTAACGGTGATCAATCTGTTGCTCTTATTGTTATTTTCATACACATAATTAAGATTATCAATAGTTGCAGCAAAAGCATTTCCGTCTTTTGAAGCTGACCTTTTTAGGTTGGTAATATTTCCATTCAGGTCATAGTCTATTTTTTCGAAATATTCTTTAGCCGTAGGATTGGTATCTTTCTGGTAAAAGCCTGCTAAAAGCCTGTTTAATCCGTCATAAACATATCCGTATCTCCTTAAATTGTCACCAACTGTGGTACTTGTACGCCAATCGACTTCGGCAATGTTTCCGTTGTATTTAGGCTTTACCTGCAGATTGGTAAAATCATTATTAGGGGTTTGCTGACCTTCTACCTGATTGTATTTTATCTTATACCCGAATAGATCTCCGTCAAGTAAGCTGTTAGGATCATTAATCTGCGTCATCCAACCTCTGATGTTGTACTTATAATCTACCTGCTGCAATGGTGTACTTAGACTAGCTCCGCCCACTTTTTTACTTTCAAGCTGCGAAAGTTCATTGTATTTATTCTGCGCCAGATATTCCACAGGATTATTGTCAATCTGATGGCTATGGGTCAATAATCTGTTCTGATGGTCATAAGTAAATATTTCTTCTATCCTTTTCTCCGTATCGGTGGCAAGCCTTTTATGTTGAGTTAAAGTAAYAGAGGGGGTCCCTGAAAAATCCAGTCGTCTCTCCACATTGGTATAGCCTCCTAAATGATTGAGAGAAAATTCTCTGATGGGTCTTCCTTTGAGATCATAATATTGGTAGGTTTTTGTCCAACCATCATCTTCTATATTCTTTACGAAATGAGACACCGGAAGCCCTTTTGTACTTACCCCATATTGCTGTACATCGGAAGGAAGCACCTGCTGATCGTATACCATGGCAGGAAAAGGGTCGCCAACGAGATAAAAATCGTAATAATTGACGGATAAAACGGTTTCAATATCCACAAACAATCCGTTGGTGTAATAAATCTGTAATCCGTTTTTTGTAAATCCTGATGGATGCCTCGATTCTGTAATCACGAATTGTCCTGCCTGACTCTGCATGCTTTCTCTTGTTGCTCCCGGAATAATTCCCGTATAAGCTACTCTTCCGAATTGATCATATTTGGTAATAAGCCACTTTCCGGTTGTACGCATATTGGCATCCTGAGTCATGATCAACCGGTCAGCTTTATCATACACCATGTATTCCCAGCCTTTTCCGGGAAGCTTTTTTTCTACCAATCGGTTTCTGCCGTCATATTTATATTGATAACAAAGGTTATCTAAAATATCACTTGAGATTTCATCATCGCTTCCAGCGCCGTACTCTTCAAAAAATGCGAAAGAAGCTTTAGGTGGTATTACAAAGGCTAATTGATTGTATTCATTATATACATAGTAAGTATCGGCATTCTCGGTTGTACTCAACATCTTTCTGACCAATATAATTTGTCCTTTTCCGTTTTTAAATTCTATGGTTTTATTTCCATCTTCATCTGTTACCGTATTTTTGTAAAGCTGTGCCGTTCCATAAAAGACATTATTTGATGTTCTTGCCACTGTCTTTGTTGCACTTCCAACCCAGGTTGTTGTAGTGATAAAATTACCAACACGATCACTCACGTCATTGGCATCATAATCAAATTGTACAGGTTTATTAGTCCAGTCGTTACCCACCTGGATCTGCTGCCTGATTCTGTCTAAAGGTGAGTTTTCCAGGATTTTTTCTGCATAGATCTTCTCTGAACCGTAAATTCCTGTTTGAGTCGCATTGGTTAGAGGATTGACTACGATAGCTCCGTTACCTGTTCCTGATTGTGGAACGGGAAGAAAATCTTTCACCTGTCTGCCGAAAGCATCGTATTCAATATGGGTAACCACATCCCGCCCGAGAGGGGACGCCTTGATATTGACAGCCTGCTTTGATCTGCCTAAACCGTCGATATACTGCACAGTTTCCACAGTTTTGGGTGTAGAAGATGAAGGATCGGTTAAATAGGTTTTCGAATAAACATAATTTTCATTGGTGCTTAAATTCAAAGTTTGCGCATGGGAAAGCCCCGCTACAAACAATGCACTGATTGGGATGATTATTTTTTTCATATCTGGTTTTTAGTGTTTGTAGTTATACTTGAATTCTTTTAACAGTTTACCGTTAATATCTTTAATATTTTCTAACCTGTTAGCAGAATCGTATTTGTAGATTTCCCTGATTCCTGATGGTGGCGTAATGCTCGTTACTCCAATTAAAGGATCATATGTGTAAGTCGATACCTGAGCATTTTGTAATGCAGACTGTTTTCTGAAAGCATCTAAAGCAGCAATTAATGTTCCTTCATTGACAGGATTTAACGCATCATCATCTGAAGCGGCAATAATAGCTGCTGCCAATCCACTTGCCACAGAATAAGGAATACCTGTGATTTTAGCAATGGGCTGAGTTGAATTATAACCCCAAATTACCGAAGTTACAATGCCGTCTTTTGTGGTGTACTGCAATAGATTTCCTTTGGAATCATATTGATCATAAGTAAGCTCAGTAGACATTGTTGAAGTCTGCAAATCTTGCGATAAAACAGAAGAAGGGAATAAATTAGCAATATTGTCATACTTTGTTTCTGTTTTTGAAACTATTTTTCCTACATCATTCGAGTTTTGTTTTTTTATAACTGTTGTTTCTAAAGGAATACCAATCATATTAGCATTGATCAGCTTTGTATTCCCTTTCTCGTGGGCGTAGTTGTAAGTGGTTTCCGTTACCTGTGAATCTGAATGAACCGTAACATTTTTTATGGGGTAATCTC
>NZ_JBFRGA010000145.1:0-18163 GCF_052115105.1 Chryseobacterium sp. 2TAF14 | reverse complement strand
GCCTATAATTCTATGGAGGATGAAGAGCCTACTTTAGACGAATTGTACGCAAAAAAAGATAATGATTTTAAATATCATCTGCAGCAGATTGCCAATGGAAACAGCTTCAATATGCATTACAATTATCTTTTGAAAACTTATCTGTGCAACAACGAAAATACAATTGTAAAAGTTACCGACAGCAAAGTCAATAATTTTTATCTGTATTGTGCAGGTCTTCAGTTTGATAAAAATACAGTAATACAATCTGTAAAGTTAAATTTTGATGATGGAATGACGTGTGTAACCAAAGTCGACATCAACCAAAGCAAATAAAAAATTGCCTTTCATCGGGCATCACACCAATTATAAAGAAAATTAAGATGAAAAATAAATTTCCTCTAGCGGCATATTATATAGGGTTTTCAGTTTTACTGACGAGCTGTCAGGTAAAATTGCCATCAAAAAAAACTCCTGAACCACAGCAATACGGGCAGGTAGATAATGCTTCTGTAATCAATGGTTTTCCAAAAAAATCAGCTCCGTGGATCGTTATTTCAGACCGGTCAAGAAATACGGCTTATCTGGATAAAAACGATGAAAAATCTTACAAAGAAGTAAAGTTTTTAGAACCTTTAATGGTTTTAAAACACAGAGACGGAATGGTGAAAGTAGCAGAATATATTCCTGATGCTTTAATGAAAAAAGTTTCGTCAAAATCAATAAAAACATACGGCTGGATTCCGGAATCTGATCTTTTGCTTTGGAGCAATTCTTTGAAAAGCGAAAAAACAGGTTATCCTGTAAGAGTAGCCGTTGTACCAAACAATCCGGACGTTATCAAAAGTGCAGAAAGGTATTATAAAAACGATTCGATCATGGTTTTCAATTCGCCAAGCCTTATTGAAGAAGCCAATGTGAAAATTCCGAACGGGCAAATGGTTTATGTTTACAAACAGGCAGAAAACAACAAGCGTTTTTTAGTAGGAAAGAAGCCCAGAATAGATATGGATAGCATCAGTACAGGTTTGTACGGTTGGGTGAGTTCTAATGTCATTTCATCTTGGGGCGAACGTTCTGCTGTGAAAATGAAAAACACAACAGGCATTAAAGAAAGTACTTTAGGAATTCACGAAGGTTCTCCGGGAGCGTCTGATACAGAAAACCGCACTGCTGTTTTGCTGACCGATGTTAATAAAAGACCGCCACTTGAAAACATTTTCCCTGTAACATTAGCTTTAAATGAAGAAGCAAAACCTGATCTGAAGACTAAATATTTTACCAATGTTTTAGACTATAGTAAAAATTTCATTTATAACGTTTTGGGTGAACCGATCTATTTCGACAGATACAGAGAGATCACAGAACGAAATAAAAGAGCAAATATCGTTTTTGTTTTAGATATAAGTGCTCCCAATGCGCCTTATGCACCGATTGTGAAATCGCTTTTGCAGGATTTGCAGCTAAGGTTTGAAAAACCGTCTTACTTTAATTCTGTAAAATACGGAGTGGTTTTATATAAAAATAATTCTTGTGGTGACAATGTAGCTTCATCAACTTTAAATAAAGATTACAATAAGATCACGGCGTTCATGAATGAAAAAATGAACGAAATGAATTGCCCGAGTAATGTAGGAAATCAGCCTTTGAATGAAGGTTTGATCGCAGCCGGAAATCTACTTTCAGAACTTCCCGATGAAACCAATATTGTGGTAACGATCGGTACTTCCGCCAACAGAAGCGGAAATATGTATGGAGTAATCAACTCTCTTACCCAAGCTCAGGCAAGATTGATAATGTTCCAGACAAGCGCAAGATCTTCAGATACTTATAATGATTTTGTGTTGATGGCTGAAAACATTGTTACCAATACGGCAAAAAATGTTGCTGAACTTAAAAAGCAAAAAATAATCAGCCAGAATGATGTTTTAACTAAAAATAATTTTAGTCTTGTAGAAGGAGATGCAGGATATTTCTCTTTAGATTTCCCGAAACAAAGCATGGCTCAGGGATTTGTTATTTTTCCTAAAAAAGGAGACATCACAGCTCCGGGTCATCTTAAAAAATCTTTAGACAGCCTGATTGCTCAGGTTACTTTAGATAATACTTCGATAGATAATTCTTTACACGATTATTTCCATTCTTCGGTAGGAGCCGGTAAAACTGAAGTTGATTTTAAATATAAATATCTGTATCCGGGATTGACCAATCCTGTTCCTTCAGGGATTGCGGCACAGCTTATCAATTACGGAAATCCGTTTTTAGCAAAAGGATATATTCCTAAAGAATTGATGGATTATAAACAGAATATGGAAAAAGGTATTTTGGTTTCTGAAAGTGAATATGATCAGCTGAAAGCTTTCTATAAAGAAGTTTACGAGAATACAGGTGCAGCCAGAACAGATTTTAAACAGGGAAGAGCGATAAGAGAATATGTGAAATTATTAGAAAAATATAATCCTACCTTGAAATCTTTAGATAAAAAAGAATTGTATAAGCAACCCATGTCTTACGCAGTGGGCATGAGTACAGGTTTTGATAATTCGGATGAAGAAAAAATGTCAAAATACATGCTTGCAGGCTGGAAAAAATCTGATATTATTACCAACGAAGAAGCAAGAACGTATTTTAAATATTATAAAGATCTTGCCGACAGAATGCTTACTTACAGAAATAATCCTGCAGTGAAAATTAAACAAAACGGACAGGAATTCTATTGGCTTAACGAGTATTTTATGCCAACAATGCTTCCTGTAGACGAGCCGGAATATACTCAACATTAATTAGTTATCACATAATAAAAAAAACGGAGAATTCATTTTCCGTTTTTTTATTTTAAAATAGTTTTTGTTATCTTTGAGTACCAAATATCACATGATGTCTACTCAATCATCATCTCATGATGGTAAACACTTCGTAGTTCAGAAAGGAACCTGCAAGTGTGACCAGGGAGATCAGTTTCCTAAGCATATCGTAAGTGCTCACAACAAACATTTCTGGAATGATTCCGCAGGAAATGCAGATTATTTAGCCGTTACAGAAGACGATCTTCAGTTTGATCCGTCAGGTCCGAGTTTTGGAAAATGTAAATTAAAACCAAGTTCGGGAGGCTATCTTCCGTGTGCATATGCTCCTGCCGGAAAATGGCAAAAAACTTACGAAAAAGTTTTGGTTATGGGTAAAAAATGTGTGACAGAAGTTTCGAAACTTCAATGTACGACAGGTGGGAAAATTACGATCAAAGATCACGGGCAGCGTGGTGAAATGAGTAAAAATAATGTGAAAAATGCTGATGCAAAAGTAATCAGGCATGCAAATCCTCTTCGTATACCGTTACGGAATGGTATCCTGCCACTCCGCAAAATCAGAGGAACCCGGCAAATGTTACCTGGGAATTATTTAAAAAAAGATCCAATGGAAGGTTTACTTCTACCAACATCAAAAAAACGGGTGTCGGAAATTTTACTTTCGGAGAAGTAGCGCAAAAGCATACTTACCGTTTAGAAGCATATCTTTTTGAACCAGAAGGAAGTGGTCCGTCAACCATTGAAATTAATCCTCAACCTGCAGCTGTTCCGAAAATCGAAAAAGTAGAGCTTCAGTATGTAGATGATACTCCGGGAAGCGTTTTCAGCTTTAGGGAAAAAATGAGAGCTCGTGCACAATGTGTAAATTTAAACGGAAAAAAATTAAAGTTTACTCTATGGGAAGACGATGAAACCGGAGAAGGGCACAATGCTAAAAATCTTTTAATTGAAACAAAAGAAGCAACTGTAGACAGTACAGGTGTTGCTACAGCCGAGTTTATGCTTACCCGAGCTTTGATGCAAAAAGCAATGCAGGGAGAAACAGATCCTAAACACCTCGAGTTTTATGTGACAGTAGAATATTTTTCGCACAATAAACACGCTACAGATAATTTAAATGTAGACAATCCTTTACATGTTTCTGCAGTAACTCCGCAAACCAGACCGCAACAACCTGCAAGTAATTCTCCTTCTCAGCCAACATCTGAGCCTCCCTCAAATAATGCACAACCCAGAGCTGAAAATTCTCCTGCAGCAGAAAAACCCGTATCAGAGATGGAAGAAAGGGGAGTTGCAGGTCAGAATGCAGATCCAAACGAAAAGTTGCACGATTATCAGGAAGCCAAGGGAACAATTGAGGCGGAACAGCCACCAACTCCGCAAGCTAATGAAGGAAAAACGGTAAGTATTGTAGAAGATTCATCAGTAGAAGAATTGATAGATGCCTATTTTGCTAAAAAAGAATACACGAAACAAACAGGCGAAGCTGCCGGAACTTTGGAATACAAATTTGGAAGCAACGGAAATAAAACGTCTACCGATGCGGAAAAAGAAAACATTGCAAAAATTATTTTAGGAAAACCAGCTGTAAAAGCATTGGCAAACAAAAAAGAATACACTACGCTGGAAGCTATTAAACAGGTTCTTACCAAAGGGGTTTACAATAAAGATGAAATCATTACGATCCAGACCTTTAAACTAGGAGCCGAATTCAAAAAAATAATTTCAGCACCTTTAGATACAAAATTATATTTGGTTGCAAAAACGGCAGGTTCAGGTTTAAATGACAAGCAGGCTACAATTATCATTAAAGAAAAAGACGGATTAATAAAAGGTTCTGCAGATGCTGTTTTACCAATTCTGGAAATTACGGAAGAACAGATGGATCAGGCAAATCCTACTACAGGAGAAGTTCCGGGAACTGAAAAGAGTGAGTTCACCAGTAAAATAGAAAACGGACTAGTGAAAATTCCTGTTCATCTGAGACCAAAATCTGATGATGACCTGAAAGAGTGGCGCGAAAAACTTAAAAAAGGAAAACAAGACGGTGAATACACTTATACTTTCAGTAATGTAAACGGAACTGCTATCACCGCAGAAAATAAGAAGAGTTTATCTGAAACAATCGCTAAAAATGCAAAGGAAGGAAAATTAGGCAATCCGAAAATTGAAGATGGTAAAGTTGCTTATGCAGAAGATATAGAAGCTGTTTTACAAATTAAAACCTACACAAGAGGCGAAACTATAAAGTTCCCTTTATATAAAAAAGAAAAAGAGCTGTTGTATCTGAACGTTAAAGCTCAAGGTGAAAAACAGCATGATAAAAATTTCTTAAAAGCGGATGGGGCATATTTTGTAGTTGGTGGAAACTGTTTCTGCAACAGAAATATCGAACAAACCGAATTTGAGGATATTCTAAAAAAGCTTCGGGAAAGCGAAAGAATGGCAAATACTACAGAATTATTTTTTGCTGATAATTGCAATCTGGATGATAAAACCGTAGCAGGTTTTGTCGATCAATTAAATACAACTTTAGATAAGTATAATATCAATACCTGTATTAGGAAAATACATTTTTTAGCTCAGATTTATCATGAAACTGACAGGCTGCAAACTACCAAAGAATATGGCGGAACAAAAAGATACAGCCCGTATGTCGGAAGAGGAATTATGCAGTTGACCCATGATTCGGGTTATGCAAGATATAAAGCATACTTAGGAACCGATGTTGTAACAGATTATGAAAAAGTAGCTGAAGAACTGGAACTCGCTGTAGATTCTGCAGGATGGTTCTGGAAACAGGGCAAAGAGCTGAGTCCCGGAACTTCTTGGACGGTACCACGTACAAAATTTAGTGAATTTGATGGTTCTACAGGAAAGCAATACGCTAAACAAGAATTTACTTACGAACTCAACGGAGTTTCAAGAAGATATGGAACAATTGATCTGAGTCTTTTGGCGGATGCTGATTATATTGATACAATTAGCTGGCTTGTAAATGGAGGTGATAATGGCAGAATGGAAAGAAGGGAATATTTAAGAAAAATAAAAGAAATTTTTCATTATCCCGAAGATTGTGAAAATGCCGGTACGTCAAATGGAGAAAACAGTAATGTCAATATTCATTTTAGCGGACAGTCGGCTCATGCAGATGCAGTTTCTGAATATACAAGAGGAATTTTACGAGAAGTGGGAGCAGCCACAGAAAATACCGATATTTATATTACAAGTACCGCCAGAACTCCAAACGATCAGGCCAGGATAATGTACGATAATGCAAGCAGAGATTTGCAAGAGCAAAGAAGAACCTATAGAGCTCCCGGTCAAGCGGTAATTGATGTTTTTGAACAAAATCAGACGCTGCCGAGAGATCAGGTTATTGGTCTTATGGAAGCAAGAATAAATGAATTAGGTCCGTCGAGTGTATCAAGACACTGTGCAGATCCAAATGTTACCAATGTATTTGACGTGTCGATCTCAAGACTTACAAATCCTAATGATTTTTTAACGGAAATCAGAGGCAGAACAGAAGTACAGACAGTTTTAAATGAAAATGGAGCATATCACATAGAAATTTCCCAATAATGAAATTAAATATTTTAAAAATTATTTTACTGTTAATGATTGATGGATTGCTAAAAAATAAATTGCAAAAAATAAATTCGGATTGCATTAATTTTAAAAACGAAAAATATACACTTAAAAAAAAGAATGAAAAACTAAGCTGGTATATTATTGATTATAAAAAAGGTGAAAAACCTAAAATAATCTCATTGGTTGATTTTTACCAGCAAATTTCTCAAAAAAATACTTTTGTAGACAAAGTTTCATCAAATAACATCATTGATAAATTAGATAAAAGCAGTACCCTAAATTCCTTTACATTCGATGTGAACGGCGACGGAAAAGAAGATAAGATTTTTAGCAATAAACCTAATATCGGAGATAGTTTGCTTGTTTTTTTTAATGTAAATAACGAATTCAGGTTAGTATTAGAAACCACAAATTTTTCTCAGGATGGAGGACATCAATTTTCTACGATCAAGAAAAACGGAAGAGGGTTTTCTATAAAAACAGATTTTCCGGATGGTACTAATGAATATCTTTACAATATAACGTGTAATGAAAACAAATTTATTTTAAATAAAGTTAGCCACTATCAGAAATCTTGGCAGAATAAAAGCAATCAGCAATGTAATTTTAATACCAACATCAATTTGGAAAGCCCAAAAGACGATATATGGAAAAGTTTGGTTAATTATGAAAATAAAGCGAATTGTTTTAATAAATAATTCAAACTAAAAATAATTTCAAGAAAGAATGAAAACCCATGATGATCCATTTTATACTTCCCGGAGACACGCTCGAAAATATTGCTGAGAAAATTGCACTCGAAAATCCTGTTTACCTTAAGGAATTTCACAATCAGCATTGTCAGAAAGAAGATTTTATAGCAGATCATCTCATTCCCGGAAAAAAATTGGTGCTGCCCGATTTTTTGAAGATAAAAGCATACAACGATAAAAATGATGCACCCTTCAAAAGCCTGGAATTAAACCCTCGGATTGGCTTTAATCCGTTTGGTTTTAATGAAAATTTTAAAGTAAATGTTAAAGAATCATCTCAGGTAGAAAGTAAAACTGCTGAAAATAAATTTTCTTACACCGCAACTTTAAAATGGGTAAAAAGTGAGTTTGATGAGCATCTTTTTCATTTTACCAAAGATCAGTTTTCTAATAAGAATGAAACAAAAATGGAAATTCTTGCCATTGAAAGCATGAAATCATTATACCCGATCGAAGTTTTTGTGAATACCAAAGGTGAAATCTTACGTTGCGGAATAACAAAACAAACTTTGAATAATTTCAATGAAATTAAGGCAAGGTTATTAGATTTTTTTCCGGATAAATATGCCGGAATTTATCTTCAGGAATTTGAATATGCGGTCGTGAATGCTGATGTTTTTGATCAAAAAATGAAGGAAGACTGGTTTCTGAAAACGTATTTTTCATCTTTCAGAAATCGTTTTGAAAACGGGAAATCTTTTTTTGAGCTGTATTTAGACCAGTTGGTTTTAAACATCGTACAAAAGGTAAAATTAAATGGTCATACAGAAGAAATTACATTAGAGCAAAAATCAAAAACCAAAGGAGAAGAGCATGATAACTTCATTGGAAATATTACGGTTTCTAAAAACAACGGAATGATAAAATCTTTGAATCTGACCTATTCCTACAAACAATTTTCACAGACATTTACAGAATTTTCGGTTGAAATGATTTAAAAAATCTGCCTGTCTAAAAATTCTGGTGAACTTTTTATTACACTAAAATTTATAATATTTCAATGTTTTATTTTAAAACAATGAATCTGAAAATATTTTTAACATTTTGTTAAACTAAAATAAATTTAAATTTAATATGAATGAATTTTTAATTGATATAAATCATAATTATTTATAAAACTACAATTAAAATAATTTCTATTTTTGCTTTAAATTTATTTAGAATGATTAAAAACAATATTCTTTTTGCTGGTCTCATTGCAGCTTCTATTTTTAGTTCGGGTTCTTTAAAAGCACAGTGTGCACCTGTATCAGAATTTTCGGAAAATTTCGATGCCCTATTTTGCTGCGACTTCGGAGTAGTGCCTCCTTGCTGGAACAGTTACTATACCAATGACGGTGGAAACCAGATCATTTCAAATACATCTCCGGCGTCAAGTCCGCGTAATGTTTATCAGATTGGCTATAATAAAGTTTCAATCGTTATTATGCCCACACTGACCAATATCAATGCAGGAACGCATCATTTCAAATTCAAGGCGAGAGTAAGTCCGGGATCAACTCCGGGATTCTTAGAATTTGGATATATGACCGACGCTGCAAATCCAGCATCGTTTGTAGTTTTGCAACCGATTACAATTGCAAACGGAACCTATGATAACACTTCTGAAAGAATTTTTGAAGTTCCTACAACCGTTCCTGCCAATGCAAGATTGGCAATCAGGAATCCGGGAACAACCTGGGTTGGGCATTATTGGGATGATGCAGTCTGGGAGCCGAAGACAGCTTTGTCAACCAATGATTTAAAATTGAATGATTTTAAAATATATCCGAATCCGTTTACTGATTTCATTACTCTTTCTGAGACAAAAGAAGTTCAGCAATTAAAGATCACCGATGTTTCCGGAAGATTAATAAAAATAATAGAAAAACCATCTTCAAAAATAAACCTGAGCGAATTGAAAGCAGGGATTTATTTTATGACAATCGATTTTAAAGACGGCAAATCGCAAACCATCAAAACCATCAAAGAATAATTATTTTTAACAACTTATTTTAACGTGTAATCAAAAAAAGTCAACACAGATTTTGTGTTGACTTTTCATATAATTTAAATTAAAATTTTATTTCTTCATTCCCGGAGGATAATTTGCCATTATTTCTGCTAAAATCTGAGGAATTTGCTTTTGCTTGGCTTTTGGTCGGTCTACAGAAATTCCGCTTCCGATTCCCTGCCAAACTAATTTCTGGCTTCTTGCATCCACAAGATCAATGATAAGAGCACCTTCGTTATAATTGGTGGTCCACGTTCTGTTCATTCCGATTCCCCAACCGAAACCGCCTCCCCATCCCCACATTCCGTAAGGATTGGTGTTATTGATGTCTGTAATTTTTTTGTGATTAGCTTTTACGTTTACAATCAAATCAGGGTTTTCACCGGCTTGAAGACCTTTCATTTGTAGTTGTTTAGACAGCTCGTTCAAAATCCTGTCTTTATCAATATCATTCAGTTTCAGATCGTCGATTCTGATTTTATACGTTTTGTAAGATGTAAAATTAGCAGTTTGGGCATAATCTGAACGTACCTTAAATGGACTGCAAGATGACAAACCTAAACTTGCCGCAAGCAAAATAAAAATATATTTCTTCATTTTATTTATTTTTTTTATTGGTTTTTATAAATGTGTCTGTCTTTTTATCATATCCGTACGGACAGTGTCTGCAGCCGCTTTTACAGCAATGTCCACGTTTAAGATGGAATTTTTCGGTAAAAACTTTGTAACCCTGTTCGTTATAGTAAAAGTCTTCACCCTCTTTGATTTCAAAAAGAGCCATAAGTTAAATCAAAACTTTTATATTTGTTATTATGATAATTGTATGCCAAAGGCTCCTCAAAAATACAAAAATAAACGGCATTACACTCTTTCCTTTTATTTTCATTAAAAATCCTGAAGATAAGAAGAATAGAGTCTTGATTAATCATGAAAAAATTCATATCAGACAGCAATTAGAATTATTAATTATCTTCTTTTACATCATGTATATTGCTGAATATTATTATCATTTTTTTAGGTTAAAAAATGCGCATTTAGCATATCACGCAATCTCTTTTGAAAGGGAAGCTTACGCAATGGAACACGATTTAAATTATCTTAAAAAAAGAAAATTCTGGGCATTCAGAAAATATTTATAATTAAAATCAAGGATCAAGGATCAAGGATCAAGGATCAAGAGCGAGATTAAATGAACGTCTCAAAATTCCCCTCCTTTGGAGGGGTGGATTAATTTTCAGAGAAAATTAAGACGGGGTGGTTAAAAAATAAAACTTCCAGTGCTGCTCAATTATAACTCAAAATCAAAAACCTTATTTTTGTACAACTGATTATTGTTAAATGCTTTTAAAAACTCCTTCAGAGCCAATTCCTATCCAGGAAATTCCCGTTCAGAAAAACATAAGACTCTTCATCAAAAGAGAAGATTTGATACATCCTCAAGTCTCAGGAAATAAATACTGGAAACTTTTTTTCAATATCAACAATTATTTAGAAACTCTTCCGAAAAATCCTTTAATCATCACATTTGGCGGAGCGTTTTCAAATCATATTTCTGCCGTTTCCGCGACAGGTAAACTTGCCAATGTTAAAACTTTAGGAATCATTCGTGGTGAAGAATTAGAAAAAAAATGGACTCATAATCCAACATTGGTTTTTGCTAAAAGAAACGGGATGAATTTAAAATTCGTTACCCGTGAAGAATACCGTCACAAAGATAAACTGACCGAATTTTTAAAGCAAGAATTTCCTGGAATAGAAGGCGCCAATTTGCTTTTAGAAAAACAAAACAGAAATTTAATTCTATAAAATAAATTGAAAAAATGAAACACTTAATACAAAATCTGATGTCAGAATCTGATTATTTGGGTGCTACATTTTTCTTTTAAAACAAAAAAATATAAGATGAAAAGACTTTTCTTACTAATTAGCCTTTTAGTTTTATCAAAATTCTCAGCTCAGACCTGGGCAACGGAAGATCAGTACATCCAGAAATTTGCCCAATATGCCGTTGAAGAAATGGAAAAATACAAAATTCCGGCTTCAATTACACTTGCACAAGGACTTTTGGAAACAGGTGGCGGACAAAGCCGATTAGCCTTGGAAGGGAAAAATCATTTCGGTATAAAATGCAAAGAAGACTGGACCGGAAAAACGATGAAGCACACCGATGATGCTCCGAATGAATGTTTTCGTGTATATGATGACCCGAAACAATCTTACGAAGATCATTCAATATTTTTGGCAACGAGAAAATACTACACCAAACTTTTTGATCTTGACATGAAAGATTATAAAGCTTGGGCACATGGTTTGAAAAAAGCAGGTTATGCAACAAACCCTCGTTACGCATCAATTCTGATCGGGAAAATTGAGAAATATAAATTGTATGAATTTGATGAGGTAAATTCTAAGGAAGTTCTCTACGCAGTATTAAAAAAATATCCGGGATTGCAGGAAGACAGACAGTTTATGGCACAATTGGAACCTGCTAAAGAAAAAAAGAAAACCATTGCTCCGGTTCCGAAAACTCAAGCTCAGCCTAAAGTCTATGCTTTAGCTCCTGAAAAAAAGGCAAAAGTAAAAACAAAAGCAGAAATTTTAAACTCAATTTTAATTAAAAGCCATCCAAACGGAGGTTTAAAGTATATTGTAATTCCTGAAGATACGGATGTGCAGTTTATTGCTAAAAAATTCAAAATCAGCGAAAGCAAACTTATTAAATGGAATGAGCTTGAAGGAAATGTACTGGCAAAAAATGAAATTGTTTTCTTAGAATCTAAAAACTCTGACGGAAATACACCTACTTATAAAGTGGAATACGGGGAAGATATGCATGATGTCGCCCAAAAATTCGGAATTAAACTCAATAAATTGTACGCAAAAAACAGAATGGATGAAGGCCAGAAACCTGCTTCCGGACAGCTGATTTATTTGATTGATAAAAAACCCAGAAACTAAAATTGGTTGTTGGGTTTTGGTTGATAGTTGTTGGTTTTTAAAACTGACAAAATTCTATCAACGATCAACCAACAACTGTCAACTAACAAAATGAAATACCAAAGAAGTTCGGCTTTATTTGATGAAGCTTACAAATACATTCCCGGCGGAGTAAATTCTCCGGTTCGTGCCTTTAAATCGGTGGGCGGAGTTCCCGTTTTTATGAAGTCGGCAAAAGGCGCCTATCTTACCGATGCCGATGATAATACCTATGTAGATTACATCAATTCTTGGGGACCTGCAATTTTGGGTCACACCCATCCTGAAGTTTTAGAAGAATTAAAAATTCAGGCAGAGAAAGGTTTCTCTTTCGGTGCACCAACCGAATTGGAAACTGAAATCGCAAAATTCATCACAGAAAATGTTCCGAATATCGACCAGATCAGAATGGTTTCTTCAGGAACGGAAGCTTGTATGAGCGCCATCAGATTGGCAAGAGGTTTTACGGGAAGAGATAAATTCATAAAATTTGAAGGTTGCTATCACGGTCATTCAGATTCATTTTTAATTAAAGCGGGAAGCGGTGCTGCAACTTTTGGTAATCCAAATTCTCCTGGAGTAACTCAAGGGACAGCAAAAGATACTTTATTGGCAAGATATAACGATTTCGAGCAGGTTCAGGATTTGTTCAGACATAATCATGGCGAAATTGCAGCCGTAATTATCGAGCCGGTTGCAGGAAATATGGGTTGTGTACTTCCTGAAAATGATTTTCTGCAAAATTTAAGAAGAATCTGTGACGAAAACGGAGCTTTACTGATTTTTGATGAGGTAATGACCGGTTTCAGATTGGCTTTTGGCGGAGCTCAGGAATTGTTTAATGTAAAAGCAGATTTGGTAACATACGGAAAAGTAATCGGAGGCGGGCTTCCGGTTGGTGCTTTTGCCGGAAGAAACGAAATCATGGATCATCTTGCTCCGAAAGGCGGTGTTTACCAGGCCGGAACTTTAAGCGGAAATCCTTTGGCAATGAGAGCCGGTTTAAAAACTTTGCAGATCATTAAAAACGATCCCGAATTTTTCAACAGATTGGCAAAAACCACAGAAACTTTAGATTTTGAAATCGGGAAAATTTTAAGCGAAAAAGGTATTGAACACAGAATCAACAGAAAAGGTTCGATGATGTCGGTTTTCTTCCATATTAATGCGGTATCTAATTTTGATGAGGCACAAAATGCTAATTATGCATTGTTTAATAATTTCTTTCACCAGATGTTAACCAACGGAATTTATCTTCCGCCAAGTGGTTATGAAACATATTTCATCAGTGATGCTATCAAAGACAGGGAAATTGATATGACTCTGGAAGCGGTAAGAAAGTTTCAGTATTCTTAAATATCAGATTTTATAAAAATTAAATCCTCTCTCATATTTTGAAAGAGGATTTCTTTTTATTGTTTTTATTTTATGCGCACTCAATTCCACATTCTGCTGAACAGAGTAAAACACCTGTTGTAGTTGGTTTATCGTAACATCCTTTTGTTCGATGGCATTTTGTTACGCATTGAGTAGTAGTATCTCCAACGCTAAATTCAGCTTTTTCTGGTCCTGAAAAAATTTCTTTAAGATTTTTAACTGTAGAATCTGAAATTTTTTTATCACTTTCGTTTGCGTAATAGGTTGCTATAAGGTTTTCATTTTTATCCAATACCATTTTAAAATAAAAACCCTGCCCCAATGAATTCTCTTTATAAATTACATAAAAAGAATCACCAACAGCTTCAGATTTCTTAGTAAGAATATTAAATTTTTTATTTTTTGGTTCTTCATTTTTTCTAAAAGAACTGAAATATTCTTTGTCGTTTCTTGTTGAATAATTATTGTTTGCTTTAATTGTAACAAAGGCAAATAATAAAAGAGTGAATGTTATTAAAAAATTATTTTTCATAATGTTTGTTTTAAAGTTCAATTTTATTTTCTTTCTTGTATTCTTCGATCATTTTTTTTTGTGTTTCATCAAGAAGTTTTCTCATATCGACAGTATTGCCATTCGCATCTTTCTTTTCATAAATCTGATGAGCATGCATCATTTCAATAATCCTTCTCATAGGAGCTTCAGCGTGACTTTTTCTCATTTCGATGAATTTTGATCTGGATGTTTCAACATATTTGCCTTTTGCAATACGATCGTCAATAGATATTCTTTTTTGTTTTGAGATACCTGTTGCCAAAAAATGATGGTCGTATTTTTTATCAAATATTTCGAGTATTAAACCGGGCAATCCAAAGAATTTATATGGTCCGTCCTGAACAGGAATTTGTGGAGTGAAATATGCTACATAGTCTCTTCCTGCATAAGTTGTATTAGCTAAATATACTTTATATCCTAATATTTCCTTACTTTCTGTACTTATTTTCCATTTAAAATCAGGCTTTTCGCTATATTTAAATTCATTCTCAGAAAATTCATCGGAGTAATAAATTACTTCTTTTGCCGGAATATTTTTTTGAATATAGCAATTCAGTAAATCTGCAGGTAAAGCTTTAAAATTAATTTTCTTACCGAGTTTCTCGTCTGAAGCCATAATTGAGTCAGCTAAATATGGTGCTTCACTGAAAAATGTAGAATGACCTTCATCAACATTTAAGAATGTGTTCTGTGAAATGATTTTCGTGCTGTCTTTCATAATGTGCTTAGAATATTTGTATTGCACAACAAATGATTGTGAATATAAAGTACATGATGCACATAAAAAAAATATAAAAAAAATGATAGTATTTTTCATCTTATGCACCACTACATTCTAAAGCGCAATCTAAAGTACATAATGCAGTTCCTGCTTCTGTAGGTTTATTATAACAATCCCATTTTGCGGTACAGTTAGAAAAACAGCCTCCAAGGCTAAGTACAGGTTTTTGTGGACCTCCTTTTGCTGAAATAATTTTTAACAAATTTGCTTTTATTTTTTCTTTGTTAATAGATATTACTTTTTCTAAACTTCTATCATTACCTAAAACCTCGATAGATAAAGAAGAAATTTTACCTAAGAAACTTTCGCCTACAGAAACTTTTAAATCATAGATTTTGTTGTTATATTTTTTTTGAATAATAACCGTATTGACTTTAAGTTCTTTTAAGTCATTTTTGTAAATTGAAATGTTATCATTACAATAATGGAAACTGAAAACTAGCATAGCTAGAAATAAAAAAAATTGCTTTTTYATGATAATTGAAATTTGTGATTAAAAAATTTAATGAAATACTTTTTTAATGCTTATGCTGAATTACGTACTCCAGATAACATTAATTTTCATCAACGTTGATATTTCAAATATCAGAAATATTTTACAGCCGTAAGATAAAATCATTTGTTTATTTTTTGCAATTATTTTGCATAATTTGCGCAAAATTTCGGACATTTGTACAAAGCACTTCAAATGGTATATGAAAAATTAAGAAGTATTAGAAAACAAAAAGGCATGTCACAAGAAAAAATGGCAAAGATATTATCAACAGATACATCAAACTACTCCCGAAAAGAACGTGGAGAAACGAAGATATTTGATGATGAATGGAAAAAAATTGCTGATGCTTTAGAAGTTCCTATAGATGAGTTGAAAGAAAATTCACATAACTTAATCAGAAATGAAAATTCAACGTTTAATGATAATTCGGGGAATTACAATAAATACTATTCATTTTCTGAGCATTTGAATGACTATATAAATTTATTGAAAGAACAGAATGAAATTCTTAAGGAAGAAAATTTAAAATTAAAGAAAGAACTTGAGACTATAAGAAAATAAATATAACAATTAAAAAAAGGATGAGGTTTTGAGCTTCATCTTTTTTGTTTTATTAAACACGAATTTCACAAATTTTTTACACGAATAAGCACAATCATCTGAGAAAATCTGTGCAATCTGTGGGAGAAATAATAATAAAAAGAATACAACAATACGAGATAATGCCTTCCCAAGTGTAAATCATGAAACAAAAAAATCCCCAGAAAATATTCTAAGGATTTTGATTTTAAGTTTAATTATTGTAATCCGGACCAGCCAACTGCCCAGGATGGCGTTAAAATTCCGTTTCCGGCTCCGGTTGCATCAGGTTTTTTGGTATAAGTAGTATCTATTATAGCCACCGTTGCTCCTGCAGAAGATTTTAAAGAAACTTCTGTGGTTGTATCTTTAAACAAAACATTGGTTATTCTTTTTTTGCCGTTAAAACGGGTGACTGTAGAGTCGCTTTCAATATCGATTCCTATAGACCAATCAGAAAGCACCACATTATCTAAAGTGGCAAATGTTCCCTGTTTTAGTTTTATTCCGTTTGATTCGCCTGAAGTTCCGCCAATAAATGTAACGTTTTTAATGGTCGGGTTAGATCTTGGTGAAGCATTGTCGTTTCCGGCATTATTAATTCCAATAATCCCTGTATTTCCCGTGCCGTCTGCTTTTCTTTTGGTAAAAATATTGGTGGCGTTACCAATCCATCCGTCTTTATAACTGAATGCATGATTGGCATTTCCGATTGAAACAATATTTGAAACATTGACCGTTCCACCGTAAATTTCAATACCATCGTCTGCATTGTTTAAAAGCGCTACACTTTCTACTCTCGTTTCGTTACCAACCCCGAAAAGCGAAAGCCCGTTGAATTTTTTACCGTCAAATTCGGCTCCTGCATATTCAATTCTTACATAATTTAAAGAACCTGAGTTATCGGTTGTTTCAGTTCCTCCGTAAGTTAAATTTCCTATTTCTGATGAGCCGGTATTTCCTGTATTGATAGGAGCTTTACCGCAGATGACAATGCCGCCCCAGTTTCCGGCTTCGGTTGTTTCTGAGGTAAATAAAACGGGTGAACCCGGTGTGCCGTTGACATAGATTTTTCCGCCCTGCTCTACGAGAATGTAAGATGAAGCTCCTGCTGTAGCTGTGATTTTTGTTCCGGCAGGAATAGAAAGAGTGCCGCCGTTTTTTACCGTAACAATTCCGTTGAGTTTGTATAATTTCATCGGATCTAATGTTACAATCTGTCCGTTGGTAACATCACCTTTGAAATTATTGGGATCCTGAGCGATTCCTACAACTTCAATAGCAGAAGTTATATCTTCATCTTTATCGCAAGAGTGAATGATAAACGATGAACCGATAATAAAAGCCGCAATGATTATTTTTAAATGATTTTTCTTCATATTTTCTCAGGTTAATACTCTTTCAACGATATTTTTATCAATCTATTTTGAATGAGAATACCAAATTACCATTTTTCTGTCTATTATCCCAATTCAAACGATGATGAATTGATTTTTTTGACTTGAATTATATTTGATAACTTTTTTTAACGCAAAGTTTTAACAGCAACTTTAAATGTGAAATAAAAACACCACGCCCGGAACATAATTCCGGGCGTGGTTTTCAATTTGATATGAAGAAACTAATTACTTGTTTGTTTAGTTCATTGCATCTGTAGTGTCGAATGACGTTAAACCAGTCCAACCTTTTGCCCAGTCTGGCAAAGCTGTAACGTTTCCAGCTCCGTTTGCAGTTGTACTTGTTGTAAATACACCAGATAAATCCGGACCTGTAGTTGCAGGAGCAACTGCTTTAGATTTCCAAGGTGTTGCAACACCTACAAATCTTACATTTTTAATATAAGAAGCACTTGTAAACCAGTTGTAAGTTCTTGGCGTTTCAAAATCTAAACCTGTAGAGAAATTAGCAATAACGATGTTATCGAATTTACCGTTAGATCCAGCTCTGATTTTCATACCTTGAGACTCAGAACCTGCGCTGTTACCAATGAAAGTAGCGTTGTTGATTGTTGGATTTGATACTCCGTTTCCGAAAGTTGTATTTTCGTCAGTATCCTGAGTATCTGCTTCAATACCTCTGTTTCCTGGTTCTGCAGCAACCTGATATTGTTTTTTTCTTGCAGCATAGATATATTCTGCAGTTCCTTGCCAACCTTCTGTCCAGTCAATACTGTCATCACCAACACCTAAAACCAATAAGTGATCTGCATTTACGTTTCCACCAAAGAATTCGATACCGTCATCAGCTCCGTCAGCTACGTAGATGTAAGATACTAC
>NZ_JBFRGA010000144.1:0-16958 GCF_052115105.1 Chryseobacterium sp. 2TAF14 | reverse complement strand
AAGTTGAGGTGAAATTTATGGGTTATGATGACCGTAAGAAAATGAAGCTTTCAAGAAAAGTTTTATTGCCAAGACCACCAAGACCAGAGAAAAAAGAAGGTGAACAAAGAGGTCCAAGACCGGAAGGGCAAAACAGACAGGACAGACCTGCGAGACCGGAAGGAAAAGTAAATCCCGAAGGGAAAGATCAGCCGGGAGAACACAAGCCTTTGAACGAACCACAAGATCAATAATCTTATACATATTAACCACCGTATTTGCGGTGGTTTTGTTTTATATGTCATTGCGAGGAACGAAGTGATGAAGCAATCTAAGAGCCTGTTTAAATTTATAATTTATTTTTACCATTAAGGAATTAAGCCCCCATTAGCTTAAAAAACTTAATAAAAATCAATTTATTGATTCCTTAATCATAATAAACTTAACTCACTAAAATTCTTAATGTTAAATTTAAGAATAAACAGAGTTTATTTTAATTTAGAAAATTAAGAAAAAGCTATAAAAAATTTATTGAATAAAATTTAAACAAGCTCTAACCTGATAAAGTAATTTTATATATGATTGTATTGTTTCTCTCAATAACTGATCTGGCTTGAGCAGCGTTAACCACGTGCAATTAATAATAATAGTGTAACGCCTTTGTTTAACTTAAATAGTTAAAGCTGTATTATTAACTCTTTGTTTGACATTGCGGTTAAAAATCTTATCCCGAATTCAGGCTAAGTCAATATTATTTTATAAAGCAAGAATACAGTTTGTAGACGTAAAAATATAACTCGCAGATAGAAGAATATAACTTACAGACGGAAGAATATAACTTAATAATGCAAAAATATAAATCAATATCGCTAAAATATAAAGTCGGATCGTGCCAATATAAAATGATATCGCAAAAAAATAAAGCTACATTGCAAGAATGTAACTTTATCACGAAAGAATTAAGATGATGGGATTCCTTTATTCTTTCTAACATATCACAAAATTATTTTTGCTTTGTAAAGGTGATGGGTGAAACCGTTAAGTATTCCGGGGAAGTGGCTCCGTAAAGGCTTTTGACGTATTTTTTTACGTTCTGGGCAATAGGATAGAGTCCTGTTTCTTCGGTGTATAGAATTTTGTTTCTTTCAATGAGTTTCACGTTGAGCTCGGCTTCGGTTTGGTCAACAACTTGAGTAGCGCCAATTAATGAGTCTTTATACGAGTTGAGGTAGCTTAATTTCAGCTCTTCTTCTTCAGGGCTGTAGCTTGGAATGGTTGCCAATAACTGGAGAAGAATTCCAAAATTCTCGGTTTGCTGCGTAAATGACTGTCGGGAAGTGGAAATCTGGTTGTTGGTTGATTGTTGTTCGTTGTCCGTATTTGCAGCGCTTGTTTTTTTCTTACTTCTGCCCTGGATAGATCGGTTTAAAGATTTTGCCTGGTCTAAAGTTCCGGATACCAATCCTAAGATTTCTAAGCGATTGATAATTCTGGTGCAGGTTGTTTTAAGGTTTTCGAAGGCGGCTTGGCGCAGTGCGATGGCAATTTTGTTGTTGTGCCTTTTTTCTTCTACCTCTGCCAGTTTCCCGTTAGCGGTGGTGTATAAGGTCTGTAAATTTGCAACCGTAAGGCTTGGAACCGGAGGATTGTAAAGGGTATAAACGGAAATCTGCTGAATAAGTTTTTGTAGGTTTGCCACATTTTTGGCGTGTCCTACTTCGGATGTTGATGACATAATCATTTGTGTTTTAAATTGTTTATTCAAATATAGAATTTATTTTGAATTGAAATAGGTTTTTGATGAAATTTTTTTTAGTGTAATGAAAACCCAGCGGGAGGCTGGGGTTTTTGGTTTTTTGAAGTACGGATTGTAAATCTGCGCTATCGGGTTAACTATCGGGTTAATCTGATTTTCGTTTTATCCTGCTCACCGAATATTATTTTTAAATCTTGACTATTATTAGATATTAAAAAATTGGCTAAAGATGACTTTTCAATTTCAAAAGAAAAGGCCGATCTATTTTGACTACTGTCAATATATAAATCAAATAAAACTTCCTTATTTAATTTTTTTCTGTTACAACTTCCACAAACAGGATAAAGATTATAAAAAGAGGTACTGAAGCATGGTAATTTATCCTTTGACTTATAATGATCAATTTCAAAATGATTATGTTTTTTATGGCTTACAATTGCTAATTGTGAGTTACAGTAAACACATGCTTTTATACCAATTGAATGAAAATATTTTGGATAGAAGTTGTCTCTCCATCCGTCATAATCCATTGCATTAAGTAATACATCTTTAAATTCTTTTGTTATTGATTCTTTTGGAATTATTTTTTCAAATTTTGATTCAAACGTTATTAACGAGATAGGATTTGCGTAAATAATTTCATGATATTTCAATAATAAATATTCTATATATTTTTTGTTATTTTCAATCGTAACAATATTATAAGAATTAAGGCTTTTCTTGTATTTTGCCTGTTTTTGATCTATCTGTTTTTGATCTAAATTGGAATAATCAGGTTTTATAGGCTCCAATAAAAGATTTTCTACCTTTACCTTTTTTTTAGCAATCATCCTATCAATTTCTTGCCGGAACATTGATAGGGAATTTTCAACAATATCATATGAAATACTTATCATAATTTATTTTTAATTTTTTCTAATCTTTTAATTTCCTTCTCAATCTCTTCTGGAAATTTTGTATAGTATAATTCATTTAAGCTATCCTTTAATAATGGTTCTCCAATTTGATCGATAAATATTTTTACATTTTGTTTATTCCATTTATTAGTCTCTTTTATTCTCTTCGATAAATAACTAATTACTTCCTTAATTGTTAGTTTTGCGAATTCTCCTAAATATCCATTTTGCATAAAAAAACTATCTGCTAATAAATCATGTATATTGGCAGCAAAAGTTTTATTTAAATTCTTTTTTTGAATAGTTTTCTTTTTTATTTCTTCAATTCCATTTTCATCAATTCCATTTTTTTCTTCTGTTTCAAGAAACATAATATTTTGTGTAGGAATATCTGACAGTATGAAAGGGCTGTGTGTGATAAAAATACAATTAATACTTTTTATGTCTGAAAGCTCTGCATTATCAATGTATTGTAATAAATCATTTATAAAAGTTCTTTGTAATTCAGGATGATAATAAAGCTCTATTTCATCGAATATAAGATTAACATTTTCATACTTAATTATTTCATCTTTTTTTTCAATTATAGTCTTCTTATTTTTTTTCTTATTATTAACTGAATCAATATTTCTCAAATGATAAACTAATGAACTTAGGCTGTGTATTTTTTGCTTTTCTCCTGAGCTCATATTATTAAAGCTACTCTCATCCTCAAAAAGATAATCAACTGAATAAAAAGAGGGTAATATTTGTTCAATTAATCGGAAATTAAACGGGTTATTGTCTTTTAAATATGAAGTGTATTCATTTAAATCTTCAATGATATAATTTTTATCTTCTAAAAAGTAATGACCACTATATAAGTGATAAATAGCTTGTTTCAATTTTAATGTAACGTGGCTATCATCTTCTAAAACTGTTTCGATAAAATCTTCAATTTTTTCTTGATCTAATAATTCTATTTTAGTGTTGTTATATTTATCGATATACTTTTTATATCCTGTTAATATATTTGAAAATTTACGATAGATATATTTTTTTACATTTAAACTATCTTTAGAATCATAGAAAGATGAGTCAAATTCATATTTTTTTAAAATTGACTGAAGTATAATCATAAAATCTTTATCAAAATCTCTGATTTCAAATTTTTCATTATCTACTTCTAAAAGTATTTTTTGGATTATTTTTTTTGGCGCTAATTCTCTTAAAGAACTTTGTATTAAAATGTTTGATAGCATTCTAGAGCGAACTAGATAATTTTCATTATTTATATCTATTATTCCTTCAGTTCTCATTGGATTTAAAACAATAGGTGCTTGATAAGAATCATTTTTATGAAATAAGGAGTTTATCCAATTTCCTATGTCTTTTGAATTTAAAGCATAATGTGAATAATTGACTCCTAGATTATAAAACAAATGTTTACTTTTTTCTTCATTTTCTTTAAGACTCAGATTTTCATCTTCACCGATAATTTTAAGCGAATATAATTTGTCTTTTTGATCTTTAAATTGTTCATCATTATCAAGTTTAAGATTGTAAAAAGTAACATCATCAAATGTATATATAATTTCTAGTCTTAGTCTACCTATAGATACAAAATTTTCATTAGGATTTAATTTATGCTTTCTTAATTCATCAGAAAAATGTTTTATTATTCTTAAAACATCTTTAGTATCAATATTATTTAAATCTGATAAGTTTTTGTTTCTTAAGTTATATTCTGTAAAGTAGAAATCACTTTGAAAGAATGAAAGAATGTTTTTTATGACAGTTCCATTATCTTCAAATTGCAAATTTTTAGATGTATTTTTGATATTATCAATTTCAAGTAAATCAATTAATGTTGATAAGTAGAAAAAACCTAAGTACAATAATTCCATTAAAGTACTTTTTCCACTTCCGTTTTTCCCAACAACAGCGGAAATATTAATATTCAATTTTCCTTGATTATATAAATTTTCAGGAATTGTAGGTTTATATTTTATACTTTTTATTTCATCATTAAGGTTATTGTTTTTAAATTTAAAGGTGTAATCATCATAAAATTTGTAAACTCTATTTTCTTCCAAGTTCTTTAAAAATTTAGGATTACAATCATTAAGAGGTCTAATTGCAATTAATTTGAAACTCATAGTTTTTTTGTTTTTCCCAAATATATGATTTCTTCATAAAAAAGATTACGGAAAACCGTAACCTTATAATATTATAATCAAACAATTTAGATTCCTACGGAATGACAAATAGAGTGTTTGCAAAGTAGAGATTGCTTCGTCACTTCGTTCCTCGCAATGACAGTTATTCGCTCCTCCCAATGACTCACCCATTCCCAATTCTCTGCTTCAAATCATCTGCACCGCCGGTTTTTCTGGGCTGTCCGTTTTTGGATGAACCAAAATTATAAGTGTAAGAAAGTGTGGCAACACGGGTTTCTCTTCGAACCACAAAATTTTCGATGTAATTGGAGTAAACGTTTTTTGCTTCAGGATTGCTGGTAAAGAAAATATCGTTGAATGAAAATTTTAACGTGCTATTGTTTTTAAATTTCTTCTGAGCACCGATATTCAGATACCAGTTGGGTTTCAGATCCATATAAGCATAGACTTCTCTCGCTCTGTAATTTCCTGTAAGCTCGGCTGTAAAGCCGTTTCCAAGCTTAAAAGAATTGATGCTGTTGACATTGAATGTGAAATTTCCCTGGTTTTTAATGTAAGTATCAGAAATATTTCCGGTGTAGCTTCCGTAATAGAAATTGGCGCTGTTGTTCATATCCCACCATTTTGTCACTTTCACAGGCGTAATAAGGTACAATCCTAAATAAGATGCTGAACTTAAATTATCATTGGTCTGCACCACCACGATATTGCCGTTTTCTACAGTCGGTTTCAGAACATCGGTGATATTATCGGAGGTTTTGCTGTAGCTGAATGTTGCAAAATATTTGTTTTGGAGGCTGTAAGTCAATTCATAATTCATTGTTGTCTGCGGATTCAGATCAGGATTTCCGGCTTTGTAGGTGGTTGGATCGAGATAGAATTTAAAAGGATTCAACTGGTTGTAGCTCGGTCTTGTAATTCTTCGGCTGAAATTCAGTTCGATGTTGTTTTTTTCATTTAAATCATAAGAAATAACGGCGCTCGGAAACAACTGGGTATAATTCTTTTTGTTGACCTCATTGGTTGTAAGTTGATTGCCCGTAACGTTTGTATTTTCTGCTCTTAAGCCAAATATAGCGCTGAATTTGTCCCATTTTTTAGAAACATTTCCGTAGAATGCATTGATGTTTTCTTCGTAGATAAAATGATTGGTCTTGTTCTGGTCGATAATTGAAACGCCCGAAGTGGCATCAAAAAACTGCATATCGTTATCTGCTTTTACAAAGCTGGTTTTAATTCCGGTTTCTACTTTCCAGTTGTTTTTTAAGCTTTTAGACAGATCAGATTTCAGGGAATAGATATTCAGCGCTCCGTTGATATCGCCTTTTAAAATATCAAAACTGCTAAGATTTCCGTTGATGGCGTAATTTCTCGTATCAAAATTCTGGAGCGAAGTATTTGAATAATTGATGTAATCGAAATCGGTGGTAAGCTCCGAACCCAAAGAATCGATTTTGTATTTGTGGTTAAGGTTGAAAGAAACATTTTTCCAGTGATCTTTTGAGCGGTTTTGGGTGGTAAAAGTACTTTCAGGAAGCTGATTACTRCCTAAAACCAGACTCGAATTATCACCTCTCGGATCAAATCTGTTGCTTACGAAACCAGCCGAAAAACCAATGATGTTTTTATCGTTCAGGTAATAATCCATTCCTGCTTTTGCGATGTGATTTCTGAAATTAAATTTCAAATAATTGTCCTGCAGATAAGCTTTTTCAAAATTTCCGCTGTTGTCGTAAAAATTTCTGTCTAAGACGAGATGATTGTAAAATTCTCTGTAGGCAAAACCGTAATTGGCAAAAATATTCACTTTTTTGTTGCGGTGATTGATGCTGAAATTGTTGTTGTTTTTAATGTATTTTCCGGTTCCTAAAGAAGTGGAAAGGCTTCCGTTTGTGCCTTTTCGCTGATCTTTTTTAAGTTTAATATTGATAATTGAAGTTCCTGCAGCATCGTATTTTGCAGAAGGATTGGTAATAAATTCCACTTTTTCTACACTCGAAGACGGAATTCCACGAAGATAATTGGCAAGATCGGTTCCCGTCATCGGTGTATTTTTGCCGTCAATCTGGATGAGAAGATTCCCTTTTCCACGCAGACTGATGTTGTCGCTTCCGTCAATATTTACGCCGGGCGCTTTTTCCAGCACTTCAAAAGCGGAAGTTCCTGTTGCTGCGATGCTGTTTTCTACATTCAGAATCATTTTTCCGTCCTGCCTTTCGATGTAAGGTTTTGCTTTGGTAATCGTTACGGCTTCAATCGTTTTTTCATTTAAATGAATCGTTGGAAGATTTGTATTTTCTTTTACCTGAATAAGATCAGATTTATAGGCTTCAGAACCGTTTTTGTTGATTTTTACAATATAGTTTCCGTCTGTAAGATCGTTGAAGATAAATTTTCCGTTCTGATCTGCGATTTCTGTTTTTACCAGCTTATTTTCAGCATTGAATAAATTAATTTCAACCTGATTTACCTTGCCGGAATCAATGCTTCCTGAAAGAGAATAACTTTGGGAAGCTGTAGTTTGAGCCGAAATTTTGAGGGTGAAAAGTGACATCAGCCAAACAAAGAGGAAAAGGATTAGTCGTAGCATAGTGTTTTATTTTTTTGTGTTGATTGTATTTTCCGAGATTTTTAATAATACATTATTCATTATTTGCAGTTCTTCTTTGGAAATGCTGTCTAAAGCGATTTTCCTGTTTTGTTCTACTATTTTCTGAACGTCTTTAATGGTTTTCAGGCCAGATTCTGTTACTTCAAGATTGATATATCAATTAATTTGTTGCTGAGTTTAATAATTTGTTACAATTTTTTTTAATAAAATAGATGAAAGAGAATAGATGAAATATAAAATACTTACAATCAGTTGTTTAATATTTAGAAATATATAGTTTGATAATTTGGTGTAAGCTGAGAAGTGCTTATTTTTATATTTAAATTCAGTTTAGATAAATAATTGAATATTAAAATGTTATATTAATTCTTAATCTCAATTATATTTGTCGTATATTTGCAAAGCAATTAATAGAAAGGTTTTTCAGCTTTGCTTTAAGATAAAGTGTAAAACATTTATTTTTTCTCTCAGTTTCACATTTCAGATGCCTCAGTTTATTCCTTAAAAAATACTTTTGCCGGCCATCTTTTATTACTACTGAAAAACAATAGGATGCCTTTCTTCTCTAATTTCAGGATAATATTGTTTGAGAAAAATATTAGTTTCAAAGTGAAATTATACTCAGCAATATCAACTTCTTAACAAATAAATTTTAAATAATATATGGCGGATTCTTTCTCGAAAAAAGAAAATTTTAAGAAAAAAGCTCAAAAAGCAAAAGAAAAAGCTCAGAAAAGAGAAGAGCGTAAAACAAGCAACAACAAAGGTAAAAGTCTTGATGACATGATCATGTACGTAGATGCAAACGGTCAGTTGACTTCTACACCACCGGATAACAGCAATGTTGAAGATTTTGATATCAACAACATTCAATTGGGTGCAGCTCCTATTGAAGCTGAAGAGGTGGTAAAGACAGGAATTGTAACTTTTTTCAGTGAAAAAGGCTACGGTTTTATTACAGAAGACGGTTCTAAAGAGAATGTTTTCTTCCACAGCAACAACTGCATGGAACCTATCAAAAAAGGAAATAAAGTATCTTTCGAAAAAGAGAAATCTCCGAAAGGTTTTGTTGCCGTAGAAATCAGAATGGTTAAATAATCATTCGGTTTTTGGTATTGAAACCCAATAGATAATATCATATAAAAGGCTCCGATTCGGAGCCTTTATTGTTTTAATTATAATATAAAGAGTTTCTTATTTCCACTAAAATTTTTGTGGTTTTTTCTACATCAGGATATTCCGGAAGACTGGATTTTGAATGATAATATTCTATCGATTGAATCAGCTTTTCGGCTTTTTTCATTACTGCATCATAAGACCAATTTCCGGCTTTGATGTCTAACAATTCCTCCCGATTTTCTATGCGGATATTCAAAGAATTGGTCTTAAAAATCTGTTCGCACGACTGTAACAAACGAATTGTGTGCATCATATTTTTGCTGTCGTAGTTTTGTCCGTGGTTTTGATTGACATTGTAACGATCTTCATTTCTTTCTGAAACCCACTTCCAATATTCACGGTAATCTTTACAATACGTAGAGTAGGCATCGAGATTACAAAACATAAAAGCTAAAGATTTTTCATTTTTTGGAACCGACGAAACAGAAACCTGATTCGCTTCTTCATTCTGAATAATTCCTTTATAGTTTAAATCCCCGGATTCATCGTAGAAAAGCGCAAACATTCCTTTGGTATTATCGATACTTATCAAACCGCATTTTTCCTGAACTAAACCACCCCGTCCTTCGGACACCCCTCCAGAGGAGGGGAATTTTCGCAGCCACTTTTTTAACGGAGTTGAACCATTATTTTCTAAAATATAACAGAAATCAAGAATTGATTTTCTTTCTTTATCAATAGGATTTAGGATCTTTTTGTTTAAACCTTTCGCTTTTTTGATCTGTGAAATGGCATATCCGGCAAAAGTATCTTTACATAATTTAGACAGAAAATCTTCAGGCTTAAGTAAATCCATCAACGGGTTTTTATGTTGAATACAATCTTCCGGACTTGCCAGAATTTCCAGAATATTCGGATTGTTTTTTTGCAATAGTTCAACGAGTCTTCCAATTTCGTAATACGTAATATCATTCGTCTCATTAGAAATCTGCGGAATATAATTCAGACCAAAGAAATCTTCTTTCGGTAAATAATACACTCCACGAATATCGGTATCTGAATTTTCTGTTGCAAGCCCGAAAGCGCGGCTTCCGGAGATGGATTGAAAGAGGATGAGGTTCGTAAGCAGTAAAAATAAGATTTCAGTTTTACTTCATCGGTTCTGCAGGATTCCAGATATTTTTTGCTCATGCTCAGATAATGGTAAGAAATCGCTATCGGAGAAAAGCATTCATCCGCCAAAGGCTTAAACAATTCATAGAATTTCTCATTTTTTACATAAACGATAGGTGAATAAAACCAACTTAACAAAGCGGCATTTGATTTCAATAAAAGATGAAAAGTCTTTCTTAAATCCCAACCGGAACCGTCCAGATCATCTTCGGTCATAAATTCTATCGTTTCATCTTTATCCCAAGGTGAAAGATACCAGTCTTTTTCGTGGCGGTATATAAAACGTATGTCGTAATCGCTGTCTGGTGAAGCAAATCCCCAGGCTCGGCTTCCGGATTCTACGGCAAGAAGTATTTCTACACCATGTCTTTCCTCAACTTCTTTTAGTTTTTCTAATATCTTTGGTGTCATTGTTTTATTTTTTTGGTTAAACGCAAAGGCGTAAGTTTTTTTAATTTTAAACTGTTTATAAGGCAAGAAAAATCAAAGATTTTCAGCAAATATTCCACATGAAATTTTATCGAAGATAAAATCCTTGCGCCTTGTCGTTTTAAGTATTAGAAAAAACTTTGCGACTTTGCGTATATCCAAAAGTTAAGCTTTTCTAAATTTCTTTTTTTTCTTCCACGGTGCATTTTTCTGCACATCTCCCGCCATAATACATCCGTAAGGCATCACTTCATCCAAGACTTCACACAATCCGTATTCTTCAATCTGCGCTCTTACATTTTTGGCACTTTTATAGGCACTCGGTAATTCAGAAATATCAATATCGTTGGTGAAAAATCTTACATCCAGACCTTTTGTTTCTTCTTCAAAAATTTCTTCAACCGTTTTATGAGCCAGGGATTTTTTATGAAAACTTCTGCTGAAGTTTCTTCCTGCACCGTGAGGAGCGAAACCCAGATTTCTATCATTTGTTGTTCCCTGAACAATCAAAACGGGTTCTGACATATTTAATGGAATTAATCTTGGACCTGTAATATCCGGTAAAAATTTATCATCCAGCGGAGTTGCTCCTTTTGCGTGGTAAAATAGATCTCCGTCTCTGAATACAAAATTATGCTCGTTCCAGTACCTGTTTTGCTTTTCGATATTTAGTCTTTCTAAAGCAGCGTTGTGGATAGATTCATGGTTTTCTTTCGTCCAGTTTCTTATCAATTGCAAAGCTTCCCAATATTGCTTTCCTTCTTCAGTTTCGTACGGAATCCATGCATTTTCTCTCAATGTTTCAGGTGAAATTTCTTGTCTGAATCTATTTGCGACCTTCATACCTTTATCATACAACATTGCTCCCGGAGCTCTCGATCCATGATGAGTTACCAACATTGTGTTTCCTGTATTTTTAGAAATTCCGACAAACAGGAAATGGTTTCCGTCACCTTGAGTTCCCATATGAGAACGGGCGATGCTGATTAACTTTTCGTCATTCAAAAAATCATTTTCTCTGAAAGCATCCATCAATTCCTGAGACATTGGCATTTGTTCACCTCTCGGTCTTCCTCCGTATCCGAAATGGGTGATTGAATGGGCTGCATCCAAAACTTCTTTAGGATCAGCTTTTCCAAAATCTGTCAACATTACCGAACAACAAATATCTGCGCTATGAAATCCGGGATGGATGGCATTTTTCGCAACCACAACTCCGCCAACCGGAATATTTCCTTCCGGACCTGTCGGACAAGCATCGGGCATAATTGCACCTTCAACCAATGTTGGAGTTTTCATCAAAACTTTCATCGTGTTGATCACTTTTTCTACGTTATCCAATTCGTTTTCGTGTTCTGCTCTGATGTTAATGATAAAATCTTTCGGCTCATCATGCAACGGAATAGGATCCGGAGATTTAAATTGTTCAAGATATTCAGCGATTTGAATTTCATCCAATTGATTTTCGTTGATATATTCGATAGCTTCTGCAAACCATTTTCCCGGTCTGTATCCTAAAGCGATCAATTCGTTTCCTGTAATTGTATTCATAATTTTTTGTTTTTTAATTTGGGCAGCTTCATCCGCCTTCCACTCCCGCTTTTTTACTTCACTTCGTTTCGTAAAAAGAGCTCCGTTCAAGTCGGGCTGCGAAAGATTCTGCTTTTTTATTGCTGTTCTGTCATTTTCTTAATGCAAAGTAAAAGTAGAAGTATGCAATCTTTTTGCGCAGATAAAAATATTTTAATTATTTTTGAAAAAATTAAATCTCAAAAGTTTTCTTTTAACACATTAGAAAACATAAGTTCAGTTTACAGCTTACCAATTAAAAGAACACATAAGTTTTTAAAATCTCTGATTTTTTCTAATGTGTTCTTCATGTTTTCAAAGTTGATAACTAAAAGACTCTAATGTGTTAAATGAAAATTTTTGCATCTCTATATTAATATTAAAAAATAAATAATATGCTATTCGAACAATTAGAAAAATCATCCGAAGAAATTCAGTTTAATGATGTAATCGCCTTTATTGACGGACATTATGATTTTACTCCAACAAAATTTACCAACGGAAACACGGTAAATGAAGCAGGGCAGAATAACGGTTCGTGCAAAGTTTTCAGTTTTGCACAACTGAATGATTTGTCGAAAGAAGAAACATTAAATCTTTTCGGTGAATTTTACAGAAAAGATGTTTTACAAAACCCTGAAGGTGATGATCATCAAAACATCAGAAACTTTATGGAATTTGGCTGGGACGGAATTTCTTTTGAAGGAAAAGCTTTGACGAGAAAATAATTGTCATTGCGAGGAATGAAAGACGAAGCAATCTCAAATAATTTAGAAGAGATTTTTTGAATGCTTCCTTGGTAAGGAAGAGGCTAAAAATATCATTGAGATTGCCACGTCGCTTTGCTCCTCGCAATGACATAAAAACACAAAAACAAAAAAATGTCATCCAACAAAAACGCTCTTATCCGCTATAAAACTTTAGACAAATGTTTGAAGAATAAATACCGAAAATATACTCTGGAAGATTTGATTGACGAATGTTCTGAAGCTCTTTTTGAATTTGAAGGAAAAGAATCTTTTGTGAGCAAAAGAACGGTGCAGCTTGATCTTCAGAATATGCGCAGCGAAAAATTTGGCTATGAAGCACCGATTGAAGTTTACGAAAGAAAATATTACCGGTACAGTGATGAGGATTACAGTATTCATAATATTTCGGTGAACGAAAATGACCTGAAAGCAATGAATAACGCAATACAGATCTTAAAGCAGTTTAAAGATTTTTCGATGTTCAAGGAAATGAATGGTGTTATTCAAAAACTGGAAGATTCTATACATTCTACCAATCAAAAATCGATTATTCATTTAGATAAAAACGAACAATTGAAAGGTTTGGAACATATCGATGTTTTGTACGAAAGCATTTTAAATAAAAAGGTTTTAAAGATTTGCTATAAAAGTTTTAAGGCAAGAGAAGAAAATTTTTTGACGATTCATCCTCAATTGCTGAAAGAATATAACAACCGTTGGTTTTTGATTTGTTGGCACAAAAAAGCGATTTACAATCTGGCTTTAGACCGGATAATAACGATCGAAACAGATCACGAAACGCAGTATATCGACAAAGATTTTGATGCAGACCGTTATTTTGGTGAAGTGATTGGAGCGACGGTTTCAGAAACACAGCGACCTCAGAATGTTGTGTTTATCGTTAATTCGCAACATGCACCTTATGTAAAAACCAAACCTTTTCATCATTCTCAGGAAATTATTAACGAAGATGAAAGCGGAACTACTTTTAAAATTTGCGTGCAGCTCAATTTTGAACTGGAGCGAATGATTCTGGGAATGGGAGAGTTTCTTACGGTTTTAGGTCCGAGAAAATTGAAAAAGAGAATCGCTAAAAGCATTAGAATCGCTCATTCTAATTATCAGGATCAAAATACAACAAATGAAGAATCATAATTTGTTTAATTAAAAATTGGCTTGAAAGTTGTAATTTAATTTCGAAAATAAAATTATTATGAAATCCAGAATATTAAAAGCTGTAGTGGCTCTTGTTGTGCCAATTGTTATAGAATTTATCGTTAAAAAAGTTACTGAGAAAATTGATAAAAACAAGGCGGAAAAAGATGCAAGCAAATCGATTCCTTCGCCACATTAAAAATATAAACCTTCCAATAATCTGGAAGGTTTTTTTATATAAAGTCATAAATACCGTTTTTCCGGCTAAGAATCTTCGATGACAGTTTTTAAAACGATAACGTAATTTTTTTGATGATTAACTTAAAGCTTGCTTTTTGCAAATTTTAACTCAACAATTAAAGTATTACCTAGAAAAAATTGCCCAATTTCTTATCTGAACTCAGACTAAGTTAAAACAACTATTTATTTTAGATTTTAATACTTTGGGTTTCATTATTTTAAGAGATTTCTCAGCTTTGATATTAGGAAGTGTGAGTTATTTTGGCATGATTTTTACATCTGCCCTTTTAGTAAAATTTAAAAATCAGAGTTATGAAAATGTTTAAGCAAACCATTTTAGCAGCTGGAATTTTAACAGCCGGTTTAGTAAGTGCGCAAAGTGCTCAGATGAATAATATGATCAAAGTTGGGGCAACTGCAGGTATTGCTGTTCCTTCAGATAACGTTTCTGCCGCAGTAGGTGTAGATGTAGCGTATCAAAACCTTATTACTCCGGGGTTCGGATTAGGTATCGCAACGGGTTATACTCATTATTTTGGAAAAGATAACAACGGATATAGCAATAATGATGTAGGTGTAGTTCCTGTAGCAGCGCTTTTCAGAGTGTATCCTAAGCAAACAGGATTTTATTTCGGAGCAGATCTTGGTTACGGATTTTTGGTTGGCGATGAAAAAGTGGCAACCAATTCTACAGTAAACAGACCAGATGGAGGGTTTTATTTAAAACCTGAAATCGGATATCACAACCAATACTGGAATTTCTTTGTACAATACCAGAAAGTTTTTGCAGGAAGCAACGGAGATATTGCATCACCAGCTTCTCAGGACTATAATGTGGGAAGCATCGGAGCAGGATTTTCGTACAATATTCCTTTAGGGAAATAATTATACAAAATATAATCAGTTATTAACCAAACCTTTTCGAGTTTTTGAAAAGGTTTTCTGTTCCCATACACAAAATACCAAAACAATTATTATATTTGATAAAATTTGCGATTATGAACTTGAATCCAAAATTTCCTCTCTATTTACCGGGGGTAAAAAATACCAATAATGATAATATTTCTATTATCGGAGCCAATTTGAGAGAAGATGTAACTACGATTGCATATTATACTTCAGGAAATTCCGGGATAGAACTTAATTTTAAAAATAATTATTCTACCAAAGAATATTCATCGTTTACAGATGTGCTTTCAAAGTTTATTCAGGATTCTCAGCTAGAAAATGTTCAGCGACTTGGGATTTCGGTTCCGGGACCTGTGCTTGACGGTAAAAGTCATCCTGCACGTTTAAACTGGAGCTTAGATGTAGAAGAATACCGCAGCAAATTTGGTTTTGAAAAAGTCTATATGCTGAATGATCAGGAAGCATCAGCTTACGGAATTGCTCTTTTGAATGATTCTGATCTGGATGCTATCTATACAAGCGGTCACCTTGAAAAAGGAAATGTTGCCATTCTTGCACCAGGAAACGGTTTGGGAGAAGCGGGATATTTCTTTGACGGAAAATATTTAAGGCCGTTTGCAACTGAAGGAGGTCATTCAGAATTTTCGCCAAGAACAAATGTTGAGGTAGAGTTTTACCAGTTTTTAAATAATATCTACGGAATTGTAAGCTGGGAAAATGTACTTTCTAAAACAGGTCTGTTTAATATCTACAGATTTTTAAGGGACGTGAAAAGACACCCTGAACCGGAATGGCTTTCTGAGCGTTTGGCAAACGGAAATTTTACGGAAGAAATCTATAAAGCAGCAATGCATGAAGATGCAATGATCTGTAAAATTGCTTTAGACACCTTCCTTGAGTTTTTGGCAAGAGAAGCAAATAACCTTACTCTGAAGCTTAAAGCGACAGGCGGATTGCTGATTGCAGGAGATATTCCGCAGATTATAAGAGAATATATTGATAAAGATAAATTCTACGAAAAATTCAAGATCAGCGACAAAATGGAAGATATGCTGAAGAATATTCCGATTTATCTGATCAATACAGACAGTACAAATATAAACGGTGCAGCACTTTACACTGCTTATTTTACAGAATAAACTGAGACTCCGAAGAAATTCGGAGTTTTTTTATGCCTGATTTTATTCATACCAAAAAAAGATTTTTATTGATGTACATCAAGATGAATTGTTGAATAAGATAATTACATTTGCAGCATTAATAAACATTAAAAAATTTACAATGAAAAAAATATTCTTATTGGCGGTTTTGGCTAGTGGATTAGCTTTCGGGCAGGCAAAAAAAGTAATAAGCTCAGACGTTCACTGGTGGGGTTATAAGGTTGCCAAATCTCAGGCAAGTTCTCACGACGGAACAATCAACGTAAAATCTGGAAACATCGTAATGAAAGGAAACGAAATTACAGGAGGTTCTTTCGTTTTGGATATGAATTCTATCAACGCAACAGATGTTTCGGGAGAAACACAGGGTAAATTAAACGGTCACCTTAAAAACGGAGATTTCTTCGAAGTTGAAAAATTCCCTACTGCAGCTTTTAAAATTACTTCAGTAAAGAAAAATAACGATAAAACTTACAACCGTACAATCACAGGAAATCTTACGGTAAAAGGTAAAACAAACCCTGTTTCTTTCCCTGCAAATGTAACTGTGAAAGATGGAGTGGTAACTTTAACCTCAAATAAATTCTCTTTTGACAGACAAAATTTTGATGTTGCTTACAAATCTTCAATGAAAGATGTTTTTGTGAAAGATGAGATCGAAATGACCGTAAAGGTGAGTGCGAAATAATTTATTTAAAAAAATATTATTAAAAGTGTAGAAGTTCTACACTTTTTTTTATTTTTGTTGAATTGTAAATAAAATATAATGAAAAGATTACTATTGTTTGTTATGATGTGTGCGAGCATATCATTTGTTTTTGCCCAAAAGAAAGGAGATAAAATTTCAAAAGTGGTAACATCCGAGATCAAATGGTGGGGGCATAAAGTGGTAAAAACTAAAGCTTCGTCTCACTATGGAAGTCTGAAACTCAAAAGCGGTAAATTTACTTTTGATAAAACGGTTTTGGTAGATGGTGAGTTTGTAATCGATATGAGAAGCCTTGTTGTTGCAGATGTATCTGGTGACGATCAGGTGAAACTGACTAACGAACTG
>NZ_JBFRGA010000143.1:0-11876 GCF_052115105.1 Chryseobacterium sp. 2TAF14 | reverse complement strand
ACTCCCAATACCTACTATTTTAAAATAAATAACGGCTCTGAAGGAATCATTTCGGCAGGGCAGTCTGTACAGGTAGATTTAAAAAAAGGAAAAAATTCTATAAAAGTTTTTGATCAGAATAAGAAAATGCTTTATGATTCTGCTTTTGATGTAAATAAAATTCGTGGTCTTTTAAATATCGCCCATAAAGATTATTACATTAATKATCAATATTATGGGTACAATCTTAAAAAAGATTCATTACTTTTGGCACTGGATAAAACCATGATTGACGGAAAGCAATATTATGGCGGAGCTAAACATTTTAATAAACTCTACACCGAAGATTTTTATTATAATGTAGATGAAGATTACGATCAGCTCATCAAGAATATTCAGAAAGTTGAATCAAGATCGAAGATTTTCCGCAAGCAGGATTATCTTAATTATTATAAAGAATACTATAAGTTTTAAGTTTTGACAAAAGATATCAACCAAGTAACACCCTACAATTCTGAATCGAGTAAAAAGAGTCAGGTAGAGGATATGTTCGACAATATTGCACCTAAATACGATTTATTAAACCACGTTTTGTCTATGAAAATAGATGTATTGTGGAGAAATAAACTGGTAAAATGGATGAATCATGACAATCCCAAAGAAACGCTGGATGTCGCTACAGGAACCGGAGATCTTGCCATTGCGGTAGAAAAAGGAACCGGTGCAAAAGTAGTAGGATTAGATTTGTCGCAACAAATGTTAAATGTTGGCGTTATTAAAATAAAAAAACTTAATTTAGACGGCAAAATTTCCATGCAAAAGGGCGATGCAGAAAATTTACCTTTCGAGGACAATAGATTTGATGCAGTTTCCGTTGCTTTTGGAGTGAGAAATTTTGAGAACCTTACCAAAGGTTTATCAGAGCTGAGAAGAGTAGTTAAAGAAAATAAAAGTGTTTATATTCTTGAATTTTCAAAGGTAGAGGGTTTTTTAGGACCGTTTTATATGTTTTACTTCAAAAATATATTGCCGGCAATCGGCAGACTGGTTTCTAAAGATAACAGGGCGTATACTTATCTTCCCGATTCTGTAAATGCATTTCCGTTTGGAGAAAAAATGAGACAAATTCTTTTAGATACAGGATTTAAAAAAGTAGAATACAAAAAATTAAGTTTAGGTATAGCCACAATTTATAAAGCAACAAAATAACCTATGAATAAATTTCTATTAAAAGCTCTGGTTTTAGCCTCAGTAAGTTTTGCAACAGTTGCAAATGCTCAATTTAGAACCCGTAACAGGATGGACAGGTTGGAAGACTTTGACCAGAAAAAAGTAAGTTGGGGTTTTTATCTGAATGGCAATTTACTGGATTATAGAATTGTGCTCAACCCAAGATATGGAATGTATGAGAATCATAATCTTGTATCTTCAAAAGATAGCAAGAGCTTCGGAGCCGGTCTTATTGCTAAATTCAGATTAAATGATTATTTAGATGTGAGAGTAGAGCCGGGTTTGCAATTTGCTCAGAGACAACTGATTTTCAATACAGATAGTAATGCAATGTATCAGGATGGAAGTTTAACCAATGCGCCTTTTATTCCTATTGCTTTAACAGAAAAAGACAGAGTAAGAGACATTAAATCTACTTTAGTTGATATTCCTGTAATGTTGGAGCTTCACGGTGAAAGATGGTACAATTCAAGACCGTATGTTGCAGCCGGTGTAAATTATATTGTTAATTTACAGTCAAATTCAGATTCTCAGGATGATAACCTGCAACAGGTTTTCAGATCTACAACACACAATTTTGCATGGTCTGCCGAAATGGGAATTCAGTTCTATTTTAATAAGTTTAAATTAACTCCTGCGATCAGAGGTACATTCTTTATGAATAACGAAATGGTTGCAGATAATCCTACAACGCCTCCTTATTGGTCTGCGGCGGTTTCTACTTTGCAGACAAGAGCAATTATGTTTGTTTTGAAATTTGAATAATATAATATAAAATTAATATAAAAAGGAGTTGCTTGGCATCTCCTTTTTTATTTTTGTCAAAATATAGAGATTATTATTTTTTTCGATACCAATATTTTCCTATTTTTGCTAATAGTTAGAAAATTTATAAACCTGAAATGCTTCAAGAATTAGAAAATAATTTTTCAGAAATAGAAAAAAAGATTTTGAGTCTTCAGAAAAGCCATCAAAATTTATCTGAAAAATATTTAGAATTAAATAAAGAGCATGCTGAGCTGAAGGCGAAATATGATGAGGAAAGAAAGAAAAATCAGGTCTTGGTAGAAGAACAGAAAAATATAAAATTGTATTCGGCAATATCAGGAAATCCTGAGCACAACAGACTTATGAAAAACCATATCAACCGATTGGTAAAAGAAGTAGACTTTTGTATTGCCCAGCTTCAAAATAGTGGATTATAATGGAGGTAAGGAGAATAACCATCAACATTGCAGGAAGAGTATATCCGCTAAACGTACCCGCAGCAGAAGAAGAAACGCTGCGCAAAGTAGGGAAGCAAATAGAAAATATGATTAAGGATTTTGAACAGAATTTTGATGTAAGAGATAAACAGGATGCTTTGGCAATGTGCGCCCTCAAACTGGGAACCAATGCAGAAGTAGTGGCTCTTAATCATGATAAAAACATAAGATCAACCACCGAAAGATTAGCAAAAATTAATCAATCGCTGGATGATATAGGGAAATAGAATTTTTCCGTAAAAACTGCCTACAGTAATTCTAACACATTAAGGTAAACTCAACGCTAAACAATTTAATGTTCGAAAGTCTTTTCAATGGCGTGCTGCATTACGCAGATTACAGAGAGAAGAAATCAGATCAAATCGTGAAGATTAGGAGTTTACTCTAAATCACTGGATTGCTGTGGGTTTTTTATTTTAAATTAACAAGACAATTAAAACTCAATATATATGACAACAACCGCTATTATTATAGGCGTTATTTGCTTAGTAATCGGTGCAGTAGCAGGGATGTTTTTCTCTAAAAGCTCCCTGAATACGAAGGCAAAATTTATTATAGACGATGCAAAGAAAAATGMAGATAATTTAATAGAAAAAGCTAATGTGCAGGCAGAATCCATAAAAAAAGAAAAAAATCTTCAGGCTAAAGAAAAATTCTTGGAACTAAAGTCACAGCACGATGCAGATATTCAGGCCCGCGAAAAGAAAATGCAGGATGCCGAAAAAAGAACGAAAGATAAAGAAAATAAGCTGAATGACGAGCTTAGCAAAGCAGGAAAGTTAGAGAAAGATCTTGACAAGCAAATTGCTGATTATGCCAAGAAAAACGAAATTTTAGAGAAAAAGCAACACGACCTTGATCAGGCAACTGCCAAAAAAGTTGAAATGCTTGAAAAAATTTCAAACTATACCGCAGAAGAAGCTAAAGCAGAATTGGTAGAAACCATGAGAGCTGAAGCTAAAACCAGAGCTCAGGCGCACGTTCAGAGCATTATGGAAGAAGCTCAGTTGAATGCAAAAAGTGAGGCAAGAAAAATCGTTATTCAGACCATTCAGAGAATCGGCACAGAACAGGCAATTGAAAATTCAGTTTCGGTATTTAATATTGAATCTGATGAAGTAAAAGGTAGAATCATCGGTAGGGAAGGTAGAAATATCCGTGCTTTGGAAGCAGTTACCGGTGTAGAAATCATCGTTGATGATACTCCTGAAGCTATTCTTCTTTCATGTTTTGACCCGGTAAGAAGAGAGATTGCAAGGTTATCACTTCACCGATTGGTTACAGATGGCAGAATTCACCCGGCAAGAATCGAAGAAGTTGTAGAAAAAACAAGAAAGCAGATTGAAGAAGAAATCATCGAGGTTGGTAAAAGAACTATTATCGATTTAGGAATTCACGGTCTTCATCCTGAATTGGTGAAAATTGTTGGTAGAATGAAATACCGTTCTTCTTACGGACAAAACCTTTTACAGCACTCAAGAGAAGTTGCCAACATCGCTGCAACAATGGCTGCAGAATTAGGATTAAACGTTAAATTAGCTAAAAGAGCAGGTCTTTTACACGATATAGGTAAAGTTCCTGAGCAGGAATCTGAACTTCCACACGCACTTTTAGGAATGCAGTGGGCTGAAAAATATGGTGAAAATGCAGAAGTGATCAATGCGATCGGAGCGCACCACGATGAAGTAGAAATGACTTCTTTACTGTCTCCGATCATTCAGGTTGCCGATGCGATTTCAGGAGCAAGACCGGGAGCAAGAAGACAGGTTTTGGAATCTTACATTCAAAGATTAAAAGACCTTGAAGCTGCAGCATTAAGCTTTGACGGAGTTTCTTCAGCTTACGCAATTCAGGCAGGTAGAGAATTGAGAGTAATGGTAGAAAGCGGTAAAGTAAACGACGAAATGTCTTCTCAGCTTTCTTACGATATCTCAGAAAAAATTCAGAACGAACTGACTTATCCGGGACAGGTAAAAGTAACGGTAATCAGAGAAACCAGAACTGTAAATATCGCAAGATAATCAAGAACTAAATAAAATACTTGTCTTATTGTGTGTTTTATTTGTAAAAAATATTTAAATTTGGTTATCAAACTATATTATTAAATTTAAAAAACTAATCACATGAAAAACATTTTAAAAAATGCGAAAAAACTAAAGCAGGCTGATCTTAAAAATATCGTAGGTGGAATTAAAGGAGGAAATCCTGATTTATCTCTTTGCGGATGCAGTTGCTCAGGAGCTGTTACAGGCCCGAAATATTGTGTAGAATACATCGGTTGTCCGCAAGTGTATACTTGTGATGACTTATATGTTTAATATTAACTAAATCTGCCTCCAAACTGAGGCTGATTTTTTGTAAAATAAGTAGAAATGCCTTTCATTAATTGGAAGGTTTTTAGTAAAATTTAGTTTCTTTTTTATAATCTAAATTGAAATTTTATAATATTTATTACTTTTTTTACGTTCTATTTAAATTAGATCATCAAACTATATTGTATAATTAAAATCAAATCACATGACAAACAACATTTTGAAAAACGCTAAAAAATTAAACAAAACTGCTCTTAAAGATATTGTTGGAGGAGCAAAAGGCGGAACTCCAGATTTATCACTTTGCGGATGCAGCTGTACAGGAGCCGTAACCGGTCCGGAATATTGCTCAATTTATATGGGATGTCCGCAAGTTTATAATTGTAAGGACTAAAAATATTTAAAAACTGAATCTGCCTCAACTTTGAGGCAGATTTTTTATGATCAATTTTTCACAAAAAAGGTTTCATTTCGTCTTCAATCTGGGTTCTGAGTTCCATCAGGCGTTTTGCATATTTTTCCTGTTGTATTTCTTCTTCAGTTTCAGGAATCCATTTTGGAACGGGAAGTTTTTTTCCGTTTTCGTCTACGGCTACAAAGACAATGATGCAGTGCGTTTTTTTATCAAAAGTAGGTTGTTTTAAATTTCTTGAGAAAACATTAATTGCAATATGCATACTCGAAGAACCAGTGTAAATTACCTGTGCTTCTACCTTTACAATTTCACCAATTTTAATAGGCTCGTAGAAACGGATTCCGCCAACATAAACGGTTACAGAATAATTTCCGCTCCAGGTTGTTGCGCATGCGTAACCGGCTTGATCGATCCATTTCATTACGCTTCCGCCGTGTACATTTCCGCCGTAATTTACGTCTGAAGGTTCAGAAATAAACTGAAAAGTAACAGGTTTGTTATCCATATTTTTAATTTTAATAAAGATATTTAATAATTTTCAGAATTTTATATTTAACCTTATTTTTGGGGTAAATTTAATTTTATGAAGAAAGTTTTTCACCTTAATACCTGTGATACCTGTAGAAAAATTTTAGCACAATTTGATTTATCAGATTGGGAAAAAAGAGAAATAAGAAAAGAGCCAATTACAAAAGAAGAGCTTGAAGAAATGTATAAGCAAACCAATTCCTACGAAGCATTATTCAGCAAAAAATCTACTCAGATAAAGCTGAGAGGATTAGACGTAAAATCTTTGAAAGAAGCAGATTTTAAAGAGCTTATTTTAGATCATTATACTTTTCTGAAACGTCCGGTTTTTATGACAGACAAAGAGATTTTTGTAGGAAACGATAAAAAGAATGTGGAAGCTTTGAAAGCATTCTTTGGAGTGGAGTAGGTCTGCCACGAATTAACGAATTTTAATATCTTTTTGTAACATAAATTTAAACCTCACAGGTTTTTTGTGCGATTAATAGAAAAAAATCTGTAGAATTTTAAAAAGTTTGTTTGGAACAAAAGTAAAAGTTGTTTTGTTCCAAACAAATTGCGGGAAACAAAACRACATTGACGGAAGTCTCAAACAGATTGCGGGAAATAAAATGCAATCGCATGAAGTTCCAAACAAACTGCAGGGAACAAAACGACATTGACGGAAGTCTCAAACAGACTGCGTGGAACAAAATACAGTTGATAAAAGCTTAGCAAGTACATTGTGAACCTTGTGAAAAACCTTTGTGACCTTAGTGTTTAGATTTATTAACCACAAGATTCACCAAGAATATCACAAAGTACACAATTCTAAAAAATAACCGCTTTATCAAAATTGATAAAGCGGTTTTTCTATATTTTAAAATTATTCAATTACACAAATGGCATTTTTACCACTTTCGCAGGAATATTTTTGTTTCTTACCTGAATGAAGATTTCAGAACCGATTTTGAAGTGCGGCTTATCTACATACGCAATTCCCAAACCGATTTTTTTCATTGGCGACTGCGTTCCTGAAGTTACTTTCCCAATTACATTTCCTTCTGCATCTACAACAGGATAATCGTGTCTTGGAACACCTTTGTCGGTCAATTCAAAACCAACTAATTTTCTGGAAACACCTACTTCTTTCTGTTTTGCAAAAATATCTTTAGACACAAAATCTTTATCGAATTTTGTAATCCAGCCCAATCCGGCTTCAATAGGAGAAGTTGTATCGTCGATATCGTTTCCGTAAAGGCAGAACCCTTTTTCAAGTCTTAAAGTGTCTCTTGCAGCCAATCCGCAAGGAATTATTCCTTCTTCTGCACCCGCTTCGATGATGGCATCCCAAAGTTTTTCAGCAGATTCATTGTTGAAATAAATCTCAAAACCACCGCTTCCTGTGTAACCCGTATTTGAAATAATCACATCGTTTACTCCTGCAACAGAACCCACTGTAAAGTTGTAATAAGGGATTTCAGAAAGATTGGTTTCTGTTAATTTCTGAAGAATTTCTGTTGCTTTTGGTCCCTGAACTGCCAATAAAGACATTTCATCTGAGGCATTTGTCATTTTCGCCCCGAAAGTATTGTATTTTGAAATGTGATTCCAGTCTTTATCAATGTTTGAAGCATTTACAACCACAAAATATTTTTCATCTTCCATTTTATAAACGATAAGGTCGTCTACAATTCCTCCGTTTTCGTTTGGAAGACAAGAGTACTGCGCTTTTCCGTTTTCTAAAACATCTACATTGTTTGTCGTTACAAACTGCAAAAGATCTTTTGCTCCCGCTCCTTCGATGAAAAACTGCCCCATGTGAGAAACATCAAATAATCCCGCTTTTTCTCTTACGGCAAAGTGCTCTTCCGTTACTCCGGAATATTGTACAGGCATTTCAAATCCTGCAAAAGGTACTATTTTCGCTCCCAAAGAAACGTGTTTGTCGTACAATGCTGTTTTTTTCATTTTTATCTTATTATATATTTTTAAGTAAATAGTAGAGATAATTTTTAGTTTGAAACGCTATTCTATCAACCGTCAACTAAAAACCATCAACAATCTGTATTTATTTTTTAATTTTAAAACTGTCGAAAGCCTCGTTAAAAACTTTCATATAATTTCCGTTCCAGTGTTTTTCCTGGCAATTGATGCTTACAAGGAATATATTTTGATCTTTCTGATACAATTTTGTAACCCAGAACAGTTTTTCTTTATCATCAAAATATTCATACTGATATTCTGAATATCCTTTTTTTGTACCTGTATTTTTTACTTTCTTTTCTTCATCCGCAGAATTGTACAAAGCAAGGATAAATTTTTTTATATCTGTTTTTGGCAAATCTAAATTATGATATTCCGAAATGGTAATTGCGCCAATTTCGTTGGTAGGAAAGATGTTGACGATTCCGTCATCATTGGTTGCCTTCCAGGTATCGGGTTTTGAGATTGAGTAATTTTCGCTTTCATAAAGCTCTTTGCCCAGATCTTGAGATAAAGAGTAAACGCTCAGCAAAAATGCGGTAATAAAAAATGTTTTTTTCATAAGTGTGTTTAAAAATGATGTTTATATTCTTCCAGAATAATCTTAAACCATTCTGTAAATTGCTCAGGATTTTCTGAGATTTCTTTATCTAAATTTTCCAGTGAAATATAGCGCACTTCTTCCACTTCATCTTTATTGAGATTAAAACCGGAATTATAAGTTCCTACAAAAACATGATCAAGCTCGTGCTCCCAAAGTCCGCCTCCGACATCCGCTTTGTAGATAAAATGAAATTTTTCCGAAAGTTCGGCATCAATTCCCAGCTCTTCATTCAGCCTTCTTTTTGCGCCTTCAAGGTAAGATTCTTCAATTCTGGGATGCGAGCAAACGGCATTTGTCCATTGCTGAGGAGAATGGTATTTTTCTGCAGCCCTTTTCTGCAAAAGCATTTCCCCGTTTTCATTAAATAAAAAAACTGAAAAAGCACGATGAAGAAGACCATTGATATGAGCCTGCTGTTTTTCCATTAAACCTAAAACTTCATCTTCGGGATTTACTAAAACTACCAATTCTTCCATTCCTACAAATTTAAGTTTAAAACGTGATTTTGTAAAATAAATGTTTAGTTTTTTTAATTATTTATGAAATATTGGCTTTTTTGGATGTGAAAAATATGATCCTTATTTACGAAAAATGCAATAAAATATTAAGTTTTGTTAATTTAAAACCTGATTTTGTGTTAAAATTTTAACATAAACTAAGATTGATATCACCATTTGAATGATAAAGTGTAACTTTGCGCTTTAAAATTTTGAACGATGGAATTAGATTATATTGAGCACATCAGTCCGATCCTTAAAGACGGAATTAAAAATTATCTGATCGATATCGACGGAACAATTACAGACGATGTTCCCAACGAAGAGCCGGAAAGAATGGTAACTTGCGAGCCTTTTCCGGATGCGCTGGAAACCATCAACAAATGGTACGACGAAGGTCATCAGATTTGTTTTTTTACTTCAAGAACTGAAAATCTAAAACAAATTACCATAGACTGGCTAGACAAACACGGTTTCAAATACCACAGCGTTTTGTGCGGCAAACCAAGAGGCGGAAATTATCACTGGATCGATAATCATTTGGTAAGAGCTACAAGATACAAAGGCAAATTTACCGATCTGATTGAGAAGCAGGTTACAATAGAAGTTTTTAAAGAAGATTAAATCATAGAAAAGTTTTAAAGATTAAACGAAAGGTGAAAAACCTGAAATTCTTTTAATTTTTAAATCTTTTTACATTTTAAAATAGATTAAGTTAGTTATGAAAGTTTTAGCAAACGACGGTTTAGATCAATCCGGGATTGATGCATTAACTGAAAAAGGCTTTGAGGTAATCACAACAAAAGTTCCACAGGAGCTGCTTTTAGATTACATCAACGAGCATAAGATTCGTACAGTTTTGGTGAGAAGTGCGACGCAGGTAAGAAAAGATATTATCGATAATTGCCCGTCACTGGAAATCATCGGCAGAGGTGGAGTAGGAATGGATAATATTGATGTAGATTATGCAAGAGAAAAAGGAATTCATGTGATCAATACACCTTCTGCTTCTTCAAAATCGGTTGCTGAACTGGTTTTTGCACACCTTTTTTCAGGAGCCAGATTTTTGCAGGACTCCAACAGGAAAATGCCTTTAGTAGGAAATACAGAGTTTGCATCGCTTAAAAAAGCTTACGCTGGAGGTATTGAATTGAAAGGAAAAACCATCGGAATTGTCGGTATGGGAAGAATCGGTCAGGAAGTTGCTAAGATCGCTTTAGGTTTAGGAATGAGAGTGATTGCTGCTGATAATATGGTTGGGAAAGCGAGCATTAAAGTAACTTTTTACAACAATCAGTTCATCAATGTTGATATTGAAACTGAACCTTTGGAACAGGTTTTAAGACATTCAGATTTCATTACACTTCACGTTCCCGCGCAGAAAAGCGGTTATATGATCGGTAAATATGAGTTTGAAATGATGAAAAACGGTGTTGCCATCGTCAACTGTTCAAGAGGTGGTGTGATTGATGAAACTGCTTTAATTGAGGCTTTAGATTCAGGGAAAGTGAGATTTGCAGGTCTTGATGTTTTCATCAACGAGCCGACTCCTTCAAAAGAGATTATTTCTCATTCTAAAATTTCTGTAACTCCGCACACAGGTGCGTCAACATTAGAAGCGCAGGACAGAATCGGGTTGTCTTTGGCAGAGCAGATTACAAGTATTTTGCAGATTCAGTAACATATTGTTTTATTATGATAAAAATCCGCCGCAATTGAAAGTTGCGGCGGATTTGTTTTTTATATTAAATTTTTTATTATTTCTTTTTCAATTCATCACGAATTTCAGAAAGTAATTGTTCTGTAGTTGTTGGTGCAGCCGGTTCTGCTGGAGTTTCAGCTTCTGTTTTTCTCATTCTGTTGATTGTTTTTACAAGCATGAAAACTACCAATGCAAGAAGCAGAAAATTAATAGCTACCGTAATGAAATTTCCGTACGCAAAAATGGCAGCGTCCGGAGCAAGTTCTTTAGCTTTTGCAAGTGTGGATCCCGCAGGAATATTTTCGGAACCTTTTCCTATTGCGAAATAAATGCTGCTGAAGTCTGGTTTTCCCACAAGTGCAGCTACGATAGGCATGATTAAATCATCAATCATACTGGTTACAATTTTTCCGAAAGCACCACCGATGATCACACCGACCGCCAGATCAAAAGCATTGCCTTTAATGGCAAATTCTTTAAATTCTTTAACAAATCCCATAATTTATATTTTTAGTTGGTTTTAGATAAAATTATTATTTAAATATAATAAAATCTTAAAAGTTTGGGTGTTTTTTTGCTTTAAATTATCAAAAAAATATAATTAAATAAGAAAAACGATCAGGATGAAAATTTTTAATGTGCAAAATATCAGGCTGGCTGATCAATATACTATTCAGAATGAACCGGTTTCATCGGTGAATTTAATGGAAAGGGCAGCTTTAAGCTGTGCAGACTGGATCTCGGCAAACTGTAAACATCATACAAAATTTGCCATCTTTTGCGGAAACGGAAATAACGGCGGTGACGCTCTTGCAATTGCGAGAATGCTTTATCTAAAGGGGTTTGACGTGGATGTTTTTATTAATAAAGCACATGTAAATTTTTCTGAAGATGCTTTGGTTAATTATAAAAGGATAAAAGATATTTCAGGAATTTCTGTAAAAGATTTCGATGAAACAGAGAAATATAATTTTGAAAAAACAATCATTATTGATGCACTTTTCGGAACCGGATTATCAAGAAAACCGGAAGGGATTTTCAAAAAACTGATTGAAATTTTAAACTCAAAAAGCAGTATTAAAATATCTGTTGATATTCCGTCTGGAATGTTTGCCGATCAAATAAATGATGAAAAATCAACAATATTTAAAGCAGATTATACATTGACTTTCCAGTTCTGGAAAAAGGCTTTCCTTCATCCCGAAACCGGAAAATTTACAGGAAAAGTGATTGTTTTAGACATCAGTTTATCTAAAGAATTTATTGAAAATACAACAACTGAAGATTTCGTAATTGATGATGAAATTATTCAAAATGTTTTTAAGCCAAGACAAGATTTTGCTCATAAAGGAACATATGGAAAATCGGTTATTGTGGGC
>NZ_JBFRGA010000142.1:0-7400 GCF_052115105.1 Chryseobacterium sp. 2TAF14 | reverse complement strand
ACTTAAAGAAGAAGAACTGGCTTCCGGAAAATTTGAAATATTAGAAACCAATACCAATGAGCTGAAAGATTCATTAGAAGATGTAACAGAACCAAAACCTCTGAAAATTCTTAACGCCCTGAAAGACGATAACGAGATTTTCCCGTCGATAGATTTTGTATCTCAATTAGCCCATGTCAGAGTTCAGCAACATGCAGAGTTAAAGGATTTGAATCTTCCCAAAGAAACAAGTATTCTGATCTCTCACCGCATAGTAGAGCCAGATACAAAGTATAAAGCTTTTGTCTGTTATTATTCCGAAGAAGTAAAAATTAAAGGGAAAGATAAGTATCAATTAAATAATTCTAACGAAAAAAACGAGTATCAAAGCACAAAATCATGTGTTGTCTTATCGGAATGGTCTTTTGAAAGCATCAGCGCTGATTTGTACCAGATCGATACCAATAAGCTGAAAAACCATCCGGAATACAATACTTTTCAAAAAGATTTAGCCGACTCTGAAATTTCAACTTTAGAAGAATTAAAAACAAAAACAAAAGCTGAACTTGCGAAGCTGATTTCGATCAATGAAGTTTATCTGAAAGAGCGTGCAGAAAGATGGATGAAATTGCCCGAACCCAAATCTCTTGATGATTTTGAGCGTACGGAAGAAATTAATTTTAAGAAAGAAAACAATTATATTCTTGAGTATTTAAAATACAACGGCAAAAACTTAAAAGGATATTTGTACGAATTAAAACTTCAACCTTTTAAAACGGAAATTAACGTCAATAATGAGCGTGTTCGCAAACTCATTGATATTGCTAAAGTTCCGGTAGAGCATCAGCTGAAAGCCGGCGGTAAAATAGTTTCATGGTATCAAGGCCCTTTTACCAACTGGAATTATTCATTTAACCTGGAAAATTTGCTGAAAGAAAAAGAATGGACAGACATTCCTGATCATCAGGATTATTTAAATCTTTTCAATGATGATACGAAGATGCTTGATATGACCTATGCTGCGGCTTGGCAATTAGGCAGATTAATGATTATGAATGACAATAAAGTCCTTCAGGAACTGAAAAAATGGAAGAATGAATTAGAATTATACAATTTGCTGAAAGAGCAAAACCGGTTTAGCCATCTCCCTAATTTGGCGACCCTGGTTCCTGATATTCCTGATTTGTTACTAAACTATGTTACAGAATTAATCCGGTTCAGAAACTTTCCGGTTTATTACCTGCTTCCACACGCAGATTTGAGTACAGAGGAAAGCATTAAATATTTTAAAATCGATAACTCCTGGATTTTAGCGTTCTTGTATGGAATTTTTAGTGCAGGACCAAAACTTAGCATCAATGATTTTGAAGAATATATTTTAAACAATAAATCTTTGCATAATATTTTTGATTATAATAAACCTTATTACGGAATTTTGCTTCAGTCACAAACCATTAAAAACTGGCCGCATCTCGTAGTAGAATTAAATAAAAGCAATGATTTCCATTATATAACAGGCATCAACAATACACTGCGTTTGTACATTACCGATCAGAAATTCTCTGACATAGAACTCTATCTTAAAAATGAAAATGCTCATTTTGGAAAAGAATATACTCCAAAAGCTGAAAAATTTATTAAACAGACAAGTGATAAAGTAAAATTAGCCAACGAATATCTATACAAACAACCTAAAATAAGTTTGAAACTTAAATAAATACAAAAAGTCTTGTGAACATAACAGGGCACAGTAAGCATTTTCAGCTTCTAAATATTTTTAAAATTATTTAATAAATAAAGTAAATCGGCATCCTATTTGAAGTCTTTCTAACGACTTTTACAATTAAAAGAATATTGTTTGACCAAATACCTGTTTCATTGCAGGTATTTTTTTTGTTCATTATTTTGAGAATAAATATTTGTTTGATTTTCAGGTTGGTGTGATTCAAGTCATAATACTTATATTGATTTGTTTGATAAATTTACTAAACACCAAAGCAGAAAATAAAATCTTTTATAACCATATTTTAAAATGAAATAGGGTTATGAAATGAAATAGTTATCAATTTACTGCATGGTTTAGCTTGATTTATTTAAACCTAAAAAATATGAACAGTAAAACTATTTTAAAAACGATTCCTGTCGTTGCAGTTTTAGCCTTTTCGCAGGTGACGGCACAACGTGGAATTCCTCCGAAAGATGTCGTCACAATTACTCATACGACCAATTATCCGGAGCATCTCGATTTTCTTCCGGAAATGGTAAATCTCTTAAAAGTTCCGGAAGGATGGACAGTTTCTGTGGCTGCATCAGGACTCGGCAAACCACGGATGCTTTATTACACCCCAAACGGAAATATATATATTACCAGACGCGATGCAGGAGATGTTCTTCTTCTAAAAGATACCAATAACGATGGCGTTTTTGATGATATTAAAACCGTGGTTGCAGAATTTAAAGGTGTTCACGGAATTACGATGAAAGATGGTCTTCTGTATTTATGCAACAACAATGAGCTTCGCCAATACAGAATAAATGCAGACGGAACATTATGGGATAAAAAAATGCTGTTTAACGATATGCCCAGTGCTGGTCAACACCCAAACCGTACCATGGATTTCGGACCTGACGGAAAACTTTACATTTCAATAGGGACATTGTGCAATGATTGTAAAGAAAGCGACCGTGAAGCGGCTTCATTGGTACAGGTCAATCCGGTAACCTGGAAGCGAACTATTTTTGCATCAGGTCTTCGGAATATGATCGGTTTCGACTGGCATCCGCAAACAAAAGAATTGTGGGGAATTGATAATGGAGGAGACGCCAAAGGCGATGACTGGCCACCCGAAGAATTAAATTTGATCAAAGAAGGAAAAAACTACGGTTATCCTTTTGCCTATGCCAAAAAAGAAATAGACCGTACCCGGGAAGATCCTGCCGGAGACAGTAAAGATAAGCTTGTAGAAAATACCGAACCTTCGATGATGGAATTTCAGGCACACATGGCGCCGATCGGATACCAATTTTTTCCTTCCGGTACACCATTCAGCGGAGATGCCCTAATAAACTGGCACGGATCGTGGAACCGCAGTAAACCAGTAGGATTTAAAGTTCAGCGTATTAAGTTTTCCAATGGTAAACCTGTTGCTGCAGAAGATTTTCTTACCGGCTTTTTAAAAGGCAAAACAAGGTTTGGAAGACCTGCCGGAGTTGCCATTGCAGCAAACGGAACCGTTTATATATCAGATGACGCCAACGGTGTTTTATACAGCATTAAACAAATTAAATAGTATGAAAAAAATAATAATAGCTGTGCTTTTTGTGGGATGCGCAGCAGCAGTTCCGGATCAGCCCACAGCAAGAATTGAGTTTAATGCTCCCGAAGCTTATCCCGAAGGAATCGCTTTCGACAGTATTTCTAAAAATTATTTTGTTTCTTCGGCAAGACTTGGCAGCATTGGTAAAGTTACACCCGATGGAAATTATACTGTACTTTTGAATGATCCTACATTCAAATCCAGCTATGGAGTAAAGGTACATCCTGATGGTAAACGGATTTTTGTGTGCATTGGTGATGCAAATTACAGCAAATACACATCACCGGAGACGAGAAAAAAAATGGCGAGATTAGTAGGTATTGATATGAATACAGGAAGAAAAACTGACGACATTGATTTGTCAGGTCTTGTTACCGGACTTCATTTTCCGAACGATCTTACATTTGATAATCAAAATAATGCATATATCACCGATAGCTTCGCCAATGTAATCTATAAAGTAACTCCGCAAGGTAAAGCAACGGTGTTTTCAGACAGTCCTCTTTTTAAAACTGAAGGTGTCGGGTTAAACGGAATTGTGTGGCATCCTTCAGGTTATCTGCTTTCGGTAAGCAGCGGGACCGGAACCCTCTATAAAATAAATACTGATGATCCTAAAAAAGTTTCTAAAGTAATGACAGAGCAGTTTTTTATGAACGGAGATGGTTTACTTTTAACGGGAAATCAAAAATTAGTGGTCGTACAAAATGGCGGAAGTAATAAAATATATGAACTGACCTCAAACGACAATTGGCATTCTGCTAAATTGTCTGCATCTACATTGGCAGCCGATCGTTTTACGTATCCATCTACAGCAACCAAAGCAGATGATAAAGTTTGGGTGATGAATGCCAAATTTTCGGAGCTTACGGACAGCACATCGGTTCCTTCAAAGAAATTTGCGATACAGCATGCGCGATTGATACCTTTACCTAAATGATTTGTTAGTTGAACGGCGATTAGCTATATTTTAATAACTGATCGCTTTTTTTAATTTTATACGATAGATTTATTTTAAGGGATAACTTTAATGGTTAAGAGCCTGTTTAAATTTATTGGAAAAACGCAAAGACGCAAGATTTTATAAAAGTTTTCTGTTTTTAAGACGCAAGGAGAAAATCAAAGATTTTCTTTATAATAACTGCTGATCAATTTTATCGAAGATAAAATTTTTGCGCCTAAAGCGTACTGTAGTTAAACAATTTTGCGCCTTTGCGAAAAACCAATCATGAAATTCATATTTATCAATTTTTAAACAGGCTTTAAATTAAAGTATAATTGTTTTTGATTTTGCCACTTTTTTTATAACATACTTCGAATCGTTTACAAAAAAACGTAACGGCAGCAATGCGTGTTCTTCCGCATAATCGATTCCTATTCGGGCAGATGTCGAAATTTGAGATGGATTATAATTTATACTCTGATCTTCGATCCAGATACGGTTTTGCGTAAGATCTTGCCCGTTAAAAGAAAGGTTTATGCCCAAAGCTTTTGTAAGAGACCCCGGTCCTGAAGATATCGCAGGAATTTTTACAGCCATTTTTCGCCTGTTTTCTATCTCCTGGAAGCCATAGAACGTTTCAATACTTCTTATAAGCACACATTTTGGATCATCTTCCACGGAAGTAACAATATTCAGAAGATGATGTATTCCGTAGCAGAGATAAACATAGGCTAAACCTCCTTTGTTGTACATAATTTCAGTTCTTGCAGTACGACGGTTTCTGTAAGCATGCGATGCCTTATCTTCAATTCCGAAGTAAGCTTCTGTTTCAACTATAATTCCCGCGGTTATATTTCCATCTATCCGGGTATAGAGAATCTTACCCAGAAGATCTTTTGCCAGAAAACTGACGTCAATATTTGTATAATATTCTGCTTGCAGCTTCATCAAGAAAATATTATTAAGTTTTCAATGAATTTATCTCATTTAAATAAGCGTTTCAGTCTCCTTTCTATTATTCTTTTCCAGTTTCTGTTCCCTGAAATATATTTTTGCTCAGGTCTATTTTACAGTTATMGGTAAGAATGTGGATCTTTAGATTTTCAGCATATACCGGAAACCCTTTTTCGACTGTGTCAACATTGGTTTGTCCGATATTCTCAGCATCAAGAAGCCACACCATTCCGGAACCGCGACAAGTGGCATTGTAGCCGCCTTCAATAATCAAAGCGGTATCTTCGCCAAGGCCAATTCCCCAACAATCACGGTTGAGAATCACGGCATGGGAAAGCCTTCCGAATCTTGCGCGATGAACAAAATGGGTATCGATAATACAGTTTTCAAGCAAACCTAACCCTGTATCGAGCTCAATATCATGCTCAAGAATTGCTTCGCCGTTTATTGCTTCAACAATTACGATTTTTGGCATGCACATTGCGCCTGCGCTGGTTCCTGCAATCGTAAATTCTTCTTCGTTTTTAYATTTTTGTTTCAGCAAATCTGTGATTACCGACTGTTCTAGGGTTTTACAGATCCTTTCCTGATCTCCACCGGTAAAAAATATAGTCTTTGCTTCTTTTATTCTTTTAAAATAAAAATCGGCATGAACCTGATCGTCACAAATATCCAAAAAATCAAAATTGGTATAGCCAATTTCGTTAAAAGTTTTTGTATATGTTTCCCTCATATCTTCAGGATCTGAAGTTGCGGTGGTAATGACTTCTATTCGGTCATCTTTAGATTTTACTAATAGTTTAAGAATTTCTTTTGGGCAAAAATTATTGTTTTTGTTTCCCATTTCAGGATTGCTTCCGTCTTTATCTTCTTTGCCGCCGATAATGATAATTCGTCCTTTTGGCATCATATATATGAATATTTATCGTTAGGTAATATTATTTCTGTTGGTGAAATTTAAATTATAATCAAAGATCTGGTGTTTTTTAATGCGTTTTCCCGTCTGAAGATCTATTGTACAGCCATCCACCAGAATATGACCTTTCAAATCTTTTACGTAAACGGAGACACCGCTTTTGAAAGGTATAATGCTTTTTGCAGTTGCACCTTTTGATTTTCGTAAGATTGCAATTCCTCTCTCTTCGGTAAAATGTTATGTATTGTTACCGATTATAATGAGCATCCTTTTGGATATCTTTTYATTACTCATTATCGGTTTTTACATCGGTACTGTCACTTCCCATTTGCAGGGTGTCTGAAATTTCATTCAGGGTTTTAATGGTGTCAGATTTTTGATCGTTGACGGTTTGTCTTTTATTTTCCTGATCGGTATACTGAGTTTCAGATTTTGTACAGGCGGCTACAGCAAATAGCGCCACAAATAATAGTGCTAAATTTTTCATAATGTTGATTTGGTTATTTCAAACTTAAGCACGAAACATGAAAAATATTTATGACGTTAATCATAATGGTAAGTTTAAATGATAATTTTTGCAGTTTTTTAAACGACCTCTGTAATTTGTGACTACAGTCATAAGCTACAGATGATTAAAAATTTACTTTTGATCTTACACCAGATAGATTTTAGTATACTAATCGGAGCTTATACTTTGATATTTATTTCTGTTAAAATTTTAGAAGATTACAGAAATTAAGAGCCGATATTTTAAAATTTTTAAACAAAATCATTAAATGAATACTGATATGCAACAAAATTGGGATAAAAAATACCTTGTTTTTTTTGACGGAGAATGCGGGGTTTGTAATTTCTGGGTACAATGGATACTTGAAAGAGATAAAAAAGATCAATTTTTATTTGCATCATTGCAGTCTAAAGCAGGGCAGAATTTTTTAACAAAAAACGGATTAAACACTACACAGTTTAATACTTTGTATCTCCTAAAACCCAACCAGGAATATTTAATAAAATCGCGTGCAGTTCTGAAAATTGCTTCACTTTTAGGAGGGGTCTATTCTCTTTTATCATTTGGTAATATAGTCCCCCGTTTTGTAAGTGATTATCTTTATGATAAAGTATCAGAAAACCGCATGAAATTGTCTGCGCAAAAATGTTTTCTTCCCGATGCGCATCAAAAAAAGAAATTCATAGATTTATAATTGATTATTATGATTTTACGACTGTTAAATAAGATTATACATTTGTAGCATTAGCTATATTAACATAACAAAAGCATGGACTCGAATTA
>NZ_JBFRGA010000141.1:0-7497 GCF_052115105.1 Chryseobacterium sp. 2TAF14 | reverse complement strand
GAACGCATTGAGCAAGCCGATTCTGAAGAAATTGCCGAAGCCGAAGAAATGATTGAGGAAGGAAAAAAAGAAGATGGAGAGCGTGATGCAGTTGTAACTGAAGATTAATAATTAAGTGAAAAAAATCTTAGATAATATGAAAATAATTTGTCTCGCAGATTGTACAGATTTAGCAGATTAATATCTCTGCTTTTAATCCGCTAAATCTGTACAATCTGCGAGAATTATATAAAAAATGATTAAAAAAAAATCAAAAGGCAATACAGAATTTAAATTAATAAAACTTAAAAAGGTTATTATTGAATCTGTTTATTTTTACTTCTGAGGTAAAGGCTGCTTGTAACCATCACGAAAAGCACTCCGACGATGAATCCTCCAATTACATCCGTAAACCAATGTGCACCTAAATAAATACGCGAAACAGCTCCCAAAACAATCATTGCAGAACAGATTGATGAAATGAGTATTTTCCAGGATAATTTTAAAATGCCGGAAGAAATGGCAATCACCATTAATGTTCCGAAGAATGCGGTATAAAACAAAACATGCCCACTCGGAAAGCTCTGATAATGCGTTTCTTCTACAATTCTCACAAAATCTGTCGTAGGTCTGGGACGGTCGATAAGCATTTTTAAAACGTAGCTTACGCCACCCGATAAAAGACATGACAAAACAAAAAAACCTTCTTTTATATATTTGAAAGCAAAGAAAATTACAGAAAGTACTACAACCATAATTCCTGCAACATACACCGTTCCCAGCCAACTGAAACCTTTCATCAGAATATCTAAAATTGCACTTGGATCTTCCTGTAATTCCTGAGAAACAAGAAGATCCCAGGATTTAGGAGAAGAATCGACCACATAAAAACTCAACAGGAGAAAAACCACGATAAAAAAAATAGAAAAACACAGAAAAAGTGTTTTTCTTTTATCTTTGAGATACGTTGAAAAATGGTTTAGAAACTCTTTATTTTTGAATATCATATTTGAATTTTTTTGTTGGATGATCTTTTCTTCAGCATCATTTTTTGACCGCCTGGAAAAGCAGACAAAAATCTTGCAGTTTTTGTGTTTTCCCCAAAAAATATTTTTTAATAAATACTTGTCTTTAAGGTTTTCATAAATAATCTGGGTTCGGGATAAGGATAATTTTTATTAGTTATTGATTCCGAACTCAGATTTAAATTATTTAATAAATTTGAATTTTCGATTATTTACGAAGTTAATGTTTGCAAAATTTTTCAATTATATAAATTAGTGATAATCATATAATAATGCAATATTATTTTTAAAAAATAAATTTCTTCTTTATTTAAAAACACTACTCAGTTTTTTCACATTTATAAATAAATTTTAGGAATATTAGAATTCATTTAAGATTGCACTCTACTTTATAATCTTCATAGCTTTAAATCTTTATAATAATACCCTGAAAAATTTAGAATTTTAAAATAATTTGAAATATTTCTGAAAAATATAAAAAAAACATCACTTGTGTGATTTATGTCACCTGTTTTTTTAAATCATAAATAATACTTTTGATATCAGATTGTATTTATAATAATTAATTACAACAATTACTAAAACAGACGAATGATGAAAAAACAACAAATTTTATTTTTATTTTTAATTTTATTTTCTGTAAATATCTTTGCACAAAGAGATACCGAACATTGGATAGCACCTTATTTTGATTCTTATGGCGACCCATTTGCTCATGTTCTTTATTTTTCAACCGATTCGACAGCTCCATTTGAGGTTAAAATTTTTAGTAATAACAATCAGATAGGCAGTGTAATGGTAAGTAAAAATAATCCTCAAACGTTTACTTTACAAGAACAACTTATTAAAGTAGGAAATCCCTTACAGGCGGCAACTCCTCTTAATTTAGKGATCCATACAAAGGGAGACAAACCTTATTTTGTAAGTTTGAGAATGGCCAGATTTAATCACGCCGAAATTCTTACCTCTAAAGGCAAGGCAGGGATTGGAACAACTTTCTATGTTGCATCTACACCTTTAATGCTTGACGACCCTACAGAAAACTTTACCTGCGGAATAATGGCAACCGAAGATAATACTACCGTAACTATATCTGGCTATAATCAGAACGTACAATTTGTAAATATGCCAAATCCTTCCGCAGCAATTACTGTTACTTTAAACAAAGGACAGTCTTATTTGCTTGCAGGATTAGCAAATATTAATGCAAATAAAGCCGGATTTATTGGGGCTAAAGTTGTAGCAAATAAACCTATATCGCTTACTAACGGAAATTCTAACGGAAATTTTGCTACGTTACAGCCACTTTTTTATAACGGTACCGATTTAATTTTAGATCAATCAGTTCCTACAGAACGTCTTGGAAATGAATTTGCGATGGTAAAAACCCTATCATTAGCTTCTGATGATGACAATATGGAAGGAGGAATAATCGTTGCTACCGAAAACAATACGCAGATTTTTCTGAATAATGAAACTACGCCTGCTGCTACAATTAATGAAGGTGATTTTTTTAGAATTCTTGCCAATAAATATGTTGATCAAGGAAGCGCACATTCTAATATATATGTACGCACAACTAAAAATGTGTATTTATACCAGCTCATCGGTGTTGGGTTTGATGATGTTACCGGAGGTTTCAATTACATTCCCCCTTTAAACTGTTTTTTACCAAAAAAAATTGATGAAATTGGAAAGATCAGTGAAATGCCCAACGTTACCGCTTCTATCACATTAAAATTAAACATTTTAACAGAAGCAGGTGCTGCTGTTACTGTAAATGGGGTAACTCCTACCGCAGCTCAAGGGCCTTTTCCACTTTCAGGAAACACTCAATGGGTAACCTATGCAATACAAGGAATAACCGGAAATGTTACCATTAATTCTACAAAAGCAGTAACAGCAGGAGTTAACGGAGGGTATGATGCAGCCGGTTATGGCGGTTACTTTGCAGGCTTCTCTTCTGTTCCTGCAATTTCTAAAACAGGGGATTGTATTCCGGGAATTGTTTTGCAAGTAGATGATAACTATGATAGCTATCAGTGGCTGTTAAACGGAAACCCTATTCCCGGAGCTACTGCCCATACTTTTACGCCCACTGTTGGTGGTAATTATACTGTAAGAGTAACAGCAGGAACCTGTGTTCCTGTAACAACACCTGTATTTAAAGTATTCAGTTGTACACATAAGTCAACAAAAAATCTGACGATCTGTCATGATCCCGTATCTATTACCCCTGCATTTACAGTTTCTACACAAACCTTTGTTCCGGCTACCGTTTCTATTGTTACACAACCTTTAAACGGTACAACAAATATAGATGCAAACGGTATAATCACTTATACACCAAATCCTGGGTTTTTCGGGAATGACACTTTTGTTTATAAATTTTGTGGAAATGCTCCGGAGTTTATAGATTGTGAAGAAGTTACGGTTAATCTTACAGTGTCTCAACAGCTGAATGTACAAAATACAAGCATAGCTCAATGTTCAAATATTTTTGATCTTACTACTGCCGAGCCAAATATTACTGCAACTCCGGGAGCTACCTTTACCTATTACGAAAATCAGGCGGATGCCTTAGCCGGAAATACCAATACAATAGCCAATCCTATGACTTACACTCCGGGGAGCACTACTGTTTTTGTAAGAGTAAAATCGGGTACTTGTTTTGCAATTGCAGAATTACTGCTTAGTATTGTTCCGGCAATTACACCTGTAATCACAAGCTCATCTGCAACAATCTGTACAGGAGGAAATGTTACTCTTTCTTCCAATCAGGCAACAGGAAATACCTGGTCAACAGGCGAAACTACACAGGTTATTACGATAACTGCACCCGGAACTTATACACTTACCACTAATAATGGAGATTGTRGTGGCTCTGCTTCCGTAACTATCGCTCAAGATGTTGATCCAAATGTGCAGATAACCGGAAACTTAATAATCTGCAACGGTTTCAATACAGTTTTGACCGCAACAGCAAACGGCACAGGAAACACCTTTGCATGGTCAAATGGTACAAACGGACCTGTAAATACGGTTGCTGCACCAGGAACCTATACTGTTACTGTCACAACTCCTGCGAACTGTCAATACCAACAATCTGTAAATGTTACACAAAGTATTGATCCGAATGTGCAAATCACAGGCAATTTAATGTTATGTCCTGGTTCTAATACAACGTTAACAGCAACAGCAGACGGTACAGGGAATATCTTTGTATGGTCAAACGGTACAAACGGACCTGTAAATACAGTCGCCGTTCCTGGAAATCATACGGTAACCGTAACTACACCAGACGGATGTCAGTATCAAAAAACGGTAACAATTAATGCTGCTCTTCCAATTACAGTGAATATTGCTGTTCCCGGACAAATTAACTGTACAACTTCACAGGTTACTTTAGATGCAACAGCTTCAGTTTTTAATATGGGATCTACATTTCTGTGGACTACAGCAGGCGGCGGCAATATCGTAGCGGGGGCAAACACCTTAACACCAACAGTAGATAATGGAGGAAATTATACGCTTACTATTACAAGTGAAGCAGGCTGTATACAACAATCAACGGTAACTGTAGTTAAAAATACAACGCCGCCAACAGTTGTATTAACTGCTCCTCGACATATAATCTGTAATGGTGAATCTGTTGTACTTACCGCAAACGGAGCCGTAACCTATAACTGGGCAACATTACAGGGCAACGGAAATATGCAGACTGTTTCCCCGACTGCAACAACAACTTTTACCGTAGAAGGTATAGCAGCAAATGGGTGTAAGGCTCAGACAAATATTACCATTGAAGTAATTCCTGAAATCATTTCTACATTACAGGATGTTGAAATTTGTGAAGGAGACAAAACAATATTAGATGCAGGAGCAGGACAAAACTATACCTATCTTTGGAATACAGGAGAAACTACACAAACGATCATTGTAGAACAAGCCGGAGTTTACACCGTAACGATAAACAACGGTGCCTGTACAAAAACAATCACTTCTACTCTTTCCTACATTGCTGCTCCGGAAATTTCAGAAGTAATTTATGATGATGATGCTTTAACGATAATCGTCAAAAACAGCGGAGTTACAGGTTTGGAATATTCTATTGACAATGGCATAACATGGCAGACATCGAATATTTTCAGAAATGTTCTCAGAAATACACAATATACCATAAGAGTAAGAAACAAAGGAGCAGCTTGTGACACAGTAACAGAATATTATACATTCTTTATGGTAAATACCATCACTCCAAACGGAGATGGAAGAAATGATACTATAGATTTTAATAAAGTGGTTGGATTTGAAAATTTCAAAGGAGAAATATTTGATCGATATGGCAGAGTAATATTTAGAATAAATTCGTCAAACCCTGTGTGGAATGGAAAAGAATTGGGCAGACCAATTCCTACAGCTACTTATTGGTATAAGTTATCATGGGTAAGTTCTTTTTCAAAAAAACAGGTGACTGCAACCGGATGGATTTTACTAAAAAACAGAAACTAATTCATCATCAGTTTTTTATATGCGAAGCCCTTTCCAATTGGAAAGGGTTTTGCTATTGATTGCTTATCGCTTCTAAAACTTCATCACATCCTTCACTACCCCGTTTTTCTGGGTATGTTGCAGCAATTCGGCTTCAATGAAAGCTTTTATTTTTTCTTCCGAACCGTCATTTGGAAACAATAGATGAACATTTGCACCTGCATCCAAAGTGAAGAATAATGGCAAATTTGTTTTTTTTCTAAAATCCCAGATTTTATTGATAACTTCTAAAGTCCCTGTTTTCATTAAAATAAAAGCAGGATCACTCATCATCATCATGGCGTGAAGCGTCAATGCTTCGTGTTCCACTAATTTTATAAATTCTTCCATGTTGCCAGATTTCAGGATTTCTTTCATCGGAACAAAGTTTTCCCTTGCTTCCTGGAACCTTCTTTCTGCATACGGATTGGTATTCATCAAACCATGCCCAACCGTTGAAGAAACACTTTTTACACCTTCATGGATCAGCAAAACCCAATCATTAAAATCTTTGAAAACATCATGAATCTCAGAATTAGGATATTGTACCGCAAACAGATCTGAACTTCCTGAAACCTCATCAGATTCGCCCCAAACAACCAGTCCGTTGTAAAGGCTTCTGCATGCGCTTCCACTTCCTAATCTTGCTAAAAAAGATGCTTTTGTTAAAGATTCTTCATCAGAATTTTTTCCGGAAAAACTTTCATCCATTTTCATCAGGCATTTTGCGATCGCTCCAAAACCTGATGCAGAACTTGCAATTCCTGAGCTGTGAGGAAATGTATTTTCGGTTCTGATAATATATTTTCCTTTTAAAATCCAAGGTAGATATTGCTCAATATTTTTGAAATATTTTTCGATTTTTTCAGCAAATTTTGCTTCTTCGTTTCCTGCAAGAAAAGTCTGAACAGAAAATGGCTCATTTGCCTGAAATTCCATTTCCGTATTTGTTTTGCAATGATTTAATGTAAAACTGATACTTGGATTTGCCGGAATCTGGTCTTTATATTTTCCCCAATATTTGATTAAGGCAATATTTGACGGACAGCTTTCTGAAACCGTTTGTGAATGTATGTTAAATTCTTTCTTTCCTAAAAACTCTTGTGTTGTCATAGTTTTAGTTTAAAATGATAAACTTATTTTTAACTTTAGCTGTTAAAATATTTTATTAATTCTTGATCCTCTTCTACGATATGATCTGTAATATGAAAAACTTCTTTAATCCAAGGATGCTTTAATGCTTCTTGTCTTTGTAATATTTTACCCAAAATTTCAGAATTCCAAGGAGATTCTTCACCATCTAAAATACTTACATTCCAATTTTCATTATCAAACCATAATTTAAACAAAAATGAAGTTCTACTTTCCGGAATTTCGTCTGTTCCCCAATCTCCCAAAGATACCAACCCCAAAACTTCTTTATCATCATGATCTTTGGTAAAACGAATATAATAAATTGCAAAAGCATTATCATTTTCGTATACAAAACGTGTGAGTTTTACAGTTGTATTTCCACAACAATCACAAATTTCATTAAGTGGTTCCTCAAATTCAATTTCAAGCATATTTTATAATAAAAATACTTTAATACATTTCCTCTATAATATCTGCATATTTTTTCAGCACGATATTTCTTTTAATTTTTAAAGTAGGAGTAATTTCTCCACTGCCTATTTCAAATTCAGCAGGCATTAAAGTGAACTTTTTCACCTTTTCGAAGTCAGAAAGATGCTGTTGCAATTCATTGATTTTCTCTTTGTAAAAATCGATTATTTCTTTCTTTTTTACAAGTTCTTCCCAGTTCGTAAACTGGATATTTTTTTTCTTAAGATAATCGCTCAAAAATTCAAAATTCGGAACAATTAAAGCAGAAACAAACTGTTTTCCTTCTGCAATCAAAACAATCTGCTGGATGAAATTATTATTGGTCAGCAAATTTTCGACCATTTGCGGGGCAATATAT
>NZ_JBFRGA010000140.1:0-7515 GCF_052115105.1 Chryseobacterium sp. 2TAF14 | reverse complement strand
TTGAAAGAGACTGTGAGTGTGTTTTGAGATTTTTGAGGAATTGAGTTTTTGAGGAATGAGGATATTGAGTGTTTTGAGTGTCGCTCCTATGGAGCTTTTATTATTGCTTAAAACATTTATTTGCTACAAAGGGGGCGCTCCGGAGGAGCGCTATCTTTATAGATCCATGTTTATATCAATATTTTAATAATTTTTTTCAATTCAAGCAAATTACAAATAGGGTATTTAAACAGCAATACAAATATTAGTTGAGCGATAAATACACAACATATAAACATATATATAACTATAGAACTAAGTAAAGTTATAAACTGTCATTATAGCCCGGATTGAACGGCATGTCTGAGCTCTTTTTGCTCACAAGGGAAAAGCATGGTGCAAAAAAGCGAGTAGTGAAAGCCGGAAATAGCTACTGAAAAAAGTATGAGAGTTGGAGAGTTTTGGAGAGTTGAAGTAGACTTATTTATAATAAAAATACCTCCGACATTTTCAGAGGTAAGGATATTTATTTATTTCAAATTTTTTTATAGTAGAATCAGAGGAAACGCTTGACCAGCACTTTATATATATAGTATCCGATTAAACAACCAATGGTATCGGCAACGATATCGAGTGTTTCCATTGACCTGCCGAGTTTCATTTCCTGCTGCAGAATTTCTGTGAGAAATGCATAAATCAATATAATTTGAAAGAAATACGAAAATCTGATTTTTGGAAAAGCAGCCATAAAGCAAAAACCTAAAGCCGCAAATATACTTAAGTGCAAAACCTTGTCAATTCCGTCAAACATAAAGAAATATTCGTGGTTCTCAACACCGGGACGCAAAAGCATATAAGTAAGAAATGCCCAATAAATGGGCAGTATCTTCATAAATATGTTTGAAATTTTATCCAATGATTGCTTGGTATTCTTCAGCAGATAGCAATTCTGACTGATCTGCATCGTCTGCAATTTCAAGCTTAATGATCCATCCGTCTCCATAAGGATCTGTGTTTAACAATTCCGGCTGATCTTCTAAAGCAGAATTAAATTCTGTAACTTTCCCTGAAATAGGCAAGAATAAATCTGAAACCGTTTTTACAGCTTCTACACTTCCGAAGACATCTCCTCCATTCACATCATCGTCTACTGTATCTACATCTACATAAACGATATCTCCCAACTCTCCTTGTGCAAAGTCTGTGATACCAATTGTAGCAACGTTACCTTCGATCTTTACCCACTCGTGGTCTTTAGTGTACTTTAATTCTGACGGTGTATTCATTTTATTTTTTTTATGTTGACAAATTTATTCAAAATAGAGATATACTCAAAGAAAATTTTTAACAAGTTGAGGGGGTAACAATTTATTCTGAATATTTTTTTATTGGCTTTTCTTGATATCAAATTTAAATTTTGTCAAAGATTTTAAGCTTTAACAAAATGTTTCATCACAAAAAAACAAAAGACACACAATACTGCGCATCTTTTATTCTTATTTAAATTAATTATTATTACCTACCAAATATAGTGATTGAAAGCTCACCATCCAATAGCTGTGAAATAAATAATCCCCTTCTTTTCAGAAAGGGATTATTTATTTATTGTATTTTAAAAACCTCCGGAATCACCAAAAGTGAATGTCGCAGAAATCCCGGCTCTGATTGTTGACAGCGGGAAAGCTGTTGAGATTTTGTATTTCGAGGTCATCTGCTCATAGAATAATCTTAAGTTCAGGTTTTCTGAAACATTGTAATCTGCAGAAAGTTTAATATTCATTAATCTTTGTCCGCCTGTAATCTGAGAATCATTCAATAAGATATTCATAATACTTGTCTGGCTGTCTCGCAGGGAAATATCACCACGGATATTCAAATCTGATCCTTTCGCTCTTGCCCCTCTCTGATTGTTGGTTCCCAAACGGAAGTTTCTTACAATGTATCCTAATCTTATTACATATTCTGTGTAAGCATCTTCGGTAAGAGAGTGGTTAACCAAACCTAAAATCATACTTCTTGTCTTGTTGTACTGCACCCCAAACTGCATATTGTTTCTCATCGTAACATCTACTCCGATAAGCGGTGAGAAAGATTCTGTATAACCAACCTGAGAGAATGTATAAGGATTGATATAGTTATCATTAACATCTCTTAAAGAACTTCCCGGATCATTTCTGCTGTTGAAATAATCGATATTCGACTGTATTCCCGTTGCCGTATAAGTTGCGGTATAACTGTGAAGAATATCAAATTTGCTAAATTGCCCGTTAATGATTGGAATATTTTTAAGTCCTGAATAGATAATCCTCCAGTTCGGAATAGGAAGCCCAGCTTTTTTGGGATTTCCTAAACGCTCAGGATTTTTACCTTCCATCGCAGCACGGAATGCCGGGATTAAAACATACGCATTCGAAATACCATATCCTTCTGTATAACCATCAGGATTTAAAACTCCGCCCATTTGTTGTGAAATCAATTGAGCATTTGCTCTGATCGCATCATAAATTGCCGTACTTTCTTTAAATGATGAATTGATAAGAACCGCAGTATTGGAATAAGAAACCATATCACTTGCAAACGTAAGATTCGGATTGGCATTTCCAAAATCATCTACATAATTGAATCCTGTATGTGAGAAATTTCTGTTGTAAGTCTGTAAAACATTAAAAGTTATATTAAAATCATTCATCGGAACGACCTGCAAATCTGCCCTGAATTCCCGTGTAAACATTTTCATATAAGGATCGATCATAAATGGTGAATCACTTACCCAGCCTCTTTCCATCGATAATCTTCTGATGTCTGCCTGAGAACCCAAAAGGAAACCTATGGAAGGACCACCCAAAGTCTGACCATAACCGTATCCATTCGGAGCAGACAATAAACCAGGAAGTACACTTCCGTTATTCTCGGTGTAAGTTACATTCAATTGCTTCATTGAAGTAAGTAAAAATGCCGCGCTTTGTAAAACGGAAAGCTTGTTTTTAAACTTATATTTTTTGTAAGTATATCTGTTTTTCTCCCAAGCCAGATTTACCGCATTGTTTAAAGAATCCTGCTCCTGTTTACGTTTTTGAAGCGTAGTAGAGATCTTTTTAAAATAATTGAACTGACCGAAGAATTTCGGAAGATCTGCAGTAGCATTTGCCGAAATAACATTGCTATTCTGCCCGATTGATCCTAAACTTCCTTCAGGACTTGCAAGGAGCGCTGTAGATCTTGCGTTCCAGTTATAGGTAAATCCGTAACCCAATTCTGCATCAATAAAATCAAGATAAGGAAGATACTGGAACGGTAATTTATAATTTAACTGCACTTTGTGATTATATAAAACCGGTCTTCCTGCTCTGAAAATATTTCCGAAGATGGAAGAATTATCCATCGTATTTACATCAACCTGGTCATTCAGCGTTCTTGTTGCCGAATTGATCTCAAGTTTTAAAGATTTAGTAAAATTAAATCCTAAACCATATTGCCATCCGAAGTAGAAGTTTCTGTTCTTCAAAGCTGCAAAATCGTCATTAAGATTTCCGCTGAGAATGGCATCGATATTTCTAAATTCAAGCTCGTTATAATTTCTGTCTAATTCAGTTCTGAAAGATAATCTTGTAGGAACCGGATTGATATTAAACTCTTTTATCCATCTCAGGTATTTTGTAGATTTTGCCGTATCGCTGATCATTTTATTGAATGGTTTTACCACCCAAGGTTTGAATGTATAGTTATAATCTAAATATCCTCTGAAATACTGTCTGTAATTTTTCTTGGTATAAATATCACGGTAATGGTCATCGTTATAAACCGCAGTTAATGAAAGGTTTTCTACATCATAAAACTTAGGTTTGCTGTCTGGTTTTACCCTTTCTTTATGCATATTTACGACACCGATACTTCTTTGCTGGGTGTACGTTCTTGCAACTTTTTTAAGCTCTTCTCTATTTGCCGCTTTGCTAAATTCAACGTCGGTGTCTAAAGGATTGTACTTAGGATCTTCGATGGTTTGAGAGTACGAGTAATTCAAAGGAATCTTCATTCCTGTTTTTTCAGGTAAGAATTTATCTACATTCACTGCCGTATTGATACTGAAAGCCGATTGTGTAGACTGACTTCTTTCTGCCGGTTTAGAATCTATATTTCCGAAACCTACAGATGAATAAGATGCACTTGTATTAACCGTAGCAAAATCTCCCAAGTTGAAATTCAAGCTCGCATTTCCTGCATAACCTCCATCGTTTTCAATTTCAGAAAGACGGATTTCGTTTACCCAAAGAACTCTCGTAATTGCAGTTCCTCCCCTATTTCCTGCATTTCTGACACCCACCATAATTGTTGTGATGTTTCCTAAACTAGGACGACCTTTAATATAGATTTTTTTAGATGTTTCACCGCCTCCAAATTCTGGGTCTTCAATTCTTTGTATAAGTTTATCAGGGAAGTTTCTGTCACGTCTTATTTTAGCATCTACGAAATCCTGAATATTAAAGTCTACTTCATTCTCAAATGGCCAAATCTCCATGGGTGCAGTTGCATTTTGTGGAGTAAGTTTTAATGCAGATTCATATTCATAATAGTTATCAGTAGCATCACTACCAAAACGAATGAAAAACTTGGTCTTATCATCAATTTCTCCTGGAGCTGCCGGATTTGTAGGATCTTGAGCATGTACAAAAAGTCTTAATTTTTTGTATCTTCTCATATCAAGGCTGGTATTTTTAAATACACCTCTTGCCTCATCAGCAACTAATTCTGTAGCTTTCAGATATAACGATGATTCGTTCTGTCTTTGTGCACCTGCATTTCCGCTAAGARCCTGTCTGTCAATTCCGGGCGGAAGTACATATGGAGGCTGGTTTAATGCATTTTCTTCAATGTTTACACTACCTACTTCAAAATTATCAATATTTTGTAAAACGGAACCTTCGTCGGTTGCAGGATCAGGAACTGTAGTTCCAACCGCAAACTTTGCAATATTTTTAGAATATCTTCTCCAATCGGATCTTACAAGATCCATTGTACCAAATCTCAAAGTGGATGCTTGATCGAAACCAGTTAACATTAATCTTGCAAATCTTACATTATTAAGAACTGCAGGATTTTTCTCACCTCCTAAGTTTGGTTTGCCTGAATTGTAATCAGAAACAGGAATTCTAAATAAATACCATTTTACATCATCAGTAGAACCATCCTGAAATGTTGCAGTGACTGTTTTTTGGTCAACAATATAATTACTTGTTCCCGTCACTAAACTTCCTGGATCCAAATCAACAATATACTCATTATAACTTTCTGTCTGATCCAGATTATAATCCTTATTGAYATCTTCTGCATCCGGAGTTTGTGAAGAAACTTCCAGTGAACCGCTTCGTGAATTTCCTTCCGGGCCTCTGAAATATTTGTATCGCTGAACAATAGATGAAGCCTGGCTTCCTGTAAATTTATCAGATAAATAAAATACAAAATCATCAACTGCAGGATCGGCAAGATTGGTTACCGGGTTTACAAATGTATTTCCGAACCTCATCGCTTCCTGATCAGAGCTTAAACCATCATACCCCAAATCCTGCGCAGTTCTGTCTGCACCTTCACTTGAAAACGCATATAAAATTGGCGGTTGTTTCGGCTGGATTCCCCAATTGGACGACGTAGTTGTTGACGGACTTCCGCCTGTAGGCAAACCGTTTTCGTACTGCATTAAACCGTCTTTCAGAATATCTTCAGAAACGTTTCCTAATTGTAGCAAAAGCTTAGGATTTGCCCCCAATGTATTTCCGTCTGCATAAGGATCCATCATCCAGAATTCTACATATTCAATATTTGAATTCACAAAATTTGTAACACTTATCGGGCGCATAATTCCCGCCCATCTTTGTGCAGTTGTTTCAGTTGCAGGATTGGCATTGTAAGGTCCTTTTTCCTGAGGGAAATAAGAAATATCAAAAGTATTGGTAAAAGTCTGCTCTCCTGCTACAAAATCTCTGTTATTGAAAATCTCCGAAAACTGCACCCTTCTTGAAGCGTGATTAGAAACTGATGCTGCAGTAATTCCCTGTGGAGCTCTGCCTCCAACGCCCCAAAATCTTGGATCGATGTTATACCAAGTTAGCAAACCTCTTCCATAACCATTAGTAAGATCATCATTAGTACCTGCTCCTGCAAAAAGCGGATTTCCCTGGCTTTTTTCCGGTTTGGAAGCTAAACTCCAAGCGGTAGGTTCTTTTAATGAAATTTTAGAAGTAGTCTGCTCAAAATCGTCGATGTAAGACTGATCATTTGTTCCTTTATTGATCCCCGGAATTAAATAAGCACCCTCCATTTTAAAGTTTAAGTTGGAAGGAGCTTCGGTATTGATTCCCGGTATTTTATCTGTTAATCTGGTAAGGAAAGGCAGCTGATTGTTGTACATCATATTTATTCCCGCCATTGTATTGTTTACAGCTTCCTGACCGTAATTTACTTTTTGAGTTAATGGCGATTCGGAATAATTAACAACAGTTCCACCGAAAATAAAGTTTTCACTTACTCTTCTTTCTAAATTTAAACCTAAAAATCTTTTTCTCTGAGTATTAAACGTCAGCTGATTTTCTAATGAAATATTAATTGCCTGACCCGATTGTTTTACGGTTTCGTTAATGATGGTAACGGTTCCCAACATATAATCTACCGTATAATCGATACCTTCTRTAAGCTGTACTCCGTTTGCAGAAACTTTTACAGAACCTTGAGGCACGTTTACTGCTCCTAAAGCAATTCCTTGTCCCTGAGCTCCTTTATAACGACCTTCTATGGTATATCGCAACGCAAGATTACTTTGGCTTGCCTGCTGTTTCTGCTGCGTATAAAGATCTGAAAATACATATTGCGGATTACTGCTTCCTAAAACCTGCGCCATATAACTTCCGAATGGCTGTACTTTGGTAAACATGATCCTTCCCAGATCTTTTCTGATGGTAATTCCTTCCACAAAGTCGAAAACACCGTCACCCAAAACACCGTCATTGGCTTGTAAGTCACCGTTTACGTTAAGCCTATCCCAGTTGAAAAGTTTTAGCAAATTGGTTCCCTCAACAGAAGTACCGGGTAAGTAATTTACTTTACCTCCCGTTTTGGCGTCACGATAATATACATTTAAAATAAAACCGTCTCTGTCTACCTGAGCTGCATCTAAAGAATAAAAATTCTTCATCATCAGATTCCACATTGGTGAATCTACTCTTGTATTGCTGTTTGATCTTAATAGCTTTGTTACAAGCACCGGACTTTCCTCGGAAAATTCCCCTACTTTATAAACTTGATTGGTTCCGTTTACGGTATATGAGAATGATACAGCTAATAACTGGTTTTCATTTAATTTTTGATTTAAAGAGATATACCCTAATTGCGGATGATAGGTATATTCATTGGCATCCATTCTTCTGGCTTTGGTACTTAAGACGAAATGCTCTCCGTTTTCATAAGGTTGTGCACTTCCTGCAAATGTCTGTCCCTGAAAGTTTGTCAGATAATTTTTTCCCTGTTCTCTAGGTGATCCAATTGCAT
>NZ_JBFRGA010000139.1:0-11728 GCF_052115105.1 Chryseobacterium sp. 2TAF14 | reverse complement strand
AGTTTACACGGTCCGCACCAGGTTGTAAAAAGATCTATGAAAATGAGTTTGTTTTCTTTCTGAGCAATTTTTTTTGCAGCTTCGAGATCTACATTTTGAAAATTAATGCCTTTGTTTTTTTGTGCGCTTGCAAAAATTCCTAAAAACAGAAATGTGCTGAGTATAATTGTTTTGAACATAATAATTGTTTCTATTATGTTCTCCCAAAAAGAAAAAAATCACCCCGTTAATGAAATTATTTTTTATAATTTATTGATTTTCAGTATGTAAAATTTTATTTTTCAGAACTGATTTTTTATAAATAAAATAATTTGATGCGAAATCCCGAAAGATGTATTGCGGTTTTCGGAATCTTTTATGGCTAAAAAATTTACTGTTCTTCTGTCGATTGCACTGTTGTTGTTTTTTGAGTATTGACGGCTGCTTCAGATCTGCGATCCTGCCTTAGCGGAACGATTCCTAAAATTTGATCTTCGGCATCACACAAAATCCAGACTTTCTCTTTAGCTGTTGCAGATAATTTTTCGTCTCTGAAAAACTTAGCAACCTTCTTTTTTCCTGAAAAACCTGAAGGATAAAACTCGTCGCCCTCTTTTTGTTTTCTCAGATATAAAGGAAACCGGAGTTTTTCTGTATCGAAAACCCAGTTAAAAGATTTTCCTTCTTCAATGTAATTTTTAATATTGATTTTTATCTCATCCTGATGGAAACCAAAATTGTTAAATGATAATCTTCTGAGAAAAAAGAGCTTCCGTTTTCTGCAGAGAAAATTTTCCGGATTTCTTCGGGTTGGTTAAAACCATATTTTTTTAGAATCTCAAATTGTACAAAATCACTTTCCTGAGCCAGCTTTACTTTTGATAAAATTTTGTGTTCATTATTAAAAACAGTAAGATCTTTTTCTATGTTTTGAATCTGATCATTTACAAAATCCTTCGTCTGATTAAGAAAAGATATGCTTTTTCTGAAGTTTTCCAGAAAATGATCGTTGGTTTCAGAAAGTTTCGGAACGATTTCATTTCTTATTTTATTTCTCAGATAATCGTTTTTTTTATTGGAGATATCTTCACGGAAATCAATATTGTTTTCTCTGGCAAACTGATAAATTTCTTCTTTTGAAAAATTTAATAATGGTCTCAGGATATTATTTTCATTGGCGGGAATTCCGCTTAAGCCATTAATTCCTGAAGCTTTTGAAAGGTTGATGATAAAAGTTTCCAGCTGATCGTTAAGATGATGCGCGGTTACCAAAAAATCCAGCTTTTCTTTCTCTTGGATTTTTCTAAAAAATTTGTAGCGGAGTTCACGCGCCCAAAGCTGGATAGAATTTTCAGGCTTTTTGTCTTTTTCCGAAACTTCATATAAATGAAATTTAATACTATTTTTTTTGCAGAAATTTTCTACCACTTTCTGATCAGAATCTGAGTCTTCGCCACGAAGTTTATAATTGATATGCGCAACCTGAAAATCGTAAYCTGAATCTCTTAACTGCATAAACAGATACGCCAAAACCATAGAATCTGCACCTCCGCTTACCGCCAAAAGATAAGTTGGATTATCCGGTAATTGAATAAGATTTTGAAGCTGTTTTTTGAATGCAGATTGTGTAAGCATAATGCCCGGAATTTCTTTTCAACAAAGATAATCCTATTTATTAAAATGAATTTTGCTACCTTTGAAATCGTTTAAAAAGTTTATTTATGAAGATTTTTAAAATTTTAATGGCTTCGGCAGTGGTGTTGGGAATGACATCTTGTGTAAGTAAGAAACAGTATGATGCTCTAAGTGGCAACTACAAACAGTGTATTGAAAATATTGGGGAGAGACAGCGTGAAATTCAGGATCTGAAAGGTCAGAATTCTACGTTAACTGCGGAAAATAACTTATTAAAAAGTCAGCACGATGCTTTAAAATCGTCTTTGGATGCATGTCTTTCAAATACCGGAAAAAGCTCGGCGAATATTGATAAATTGGTTGGTGAGATCAATGCATCAAATTCTTATATCAAGCAATTGATTTCTGCAAATGCTAAAAACGACAGTTTAAATTTAGCATTATCAAACAAGCTGAAAAGATCTTTGGATAATGTGACTGATCAGGATGTTCAGGTAAAAGTTCTTAAAGGTGTTGTAATGATCTCGTTATCAGATAAATTATTGTACAAAACAGGAGATTACAATGTTTTGCCTGCAGCTCAGGAAGTTTTGGGTAAAGTAGCAAAAGTAATCAACGATTACGATAAATATTCTGTATTGATTGAAGGTAACACAGATAATGCACCTTTAAATTCTGCAAACTTACCGAGAGACAACTGGGATCTTTCTGCTTTGAGAGGTACTGCGATTGCAAAGATTCTTCAGACTCAGTTTGGTGTAGACCCAGCAAGAATTACAGCGGGTGGTCGTTCAGAATACAATCCTAAAGCTACAAACATGAGCGTTTCCGGAAGATCTGAAAACAGAAGAACAGAAATTATCATCATGCCTAAGCTGGATGAGTTTATGAAATTGATGGATATTACTCCTAAGAAGTAATCAGACTACATTTAAATAAAAAATTCCGATAAGCGATTATCGGAATTTTTTGTTTTTCAGACTACATCTTCTTTTTTCAGAAGCTTTATAATCTGATGTAAGAAAAAACTGCGTTTTCTTTTGCGGGAACTATTCTTTGTGGATGACGATCGGGTAATCGTGTAATCTTTTTCGCCATTCACAGGTGACAAATTTGTCTTCATCATCTTCATTTAATTATTCTTGCCTCTTTATGTCTTTGCAGTACAACAAAGGTATTCGGCAATCGTTAGGGAAACAATCCGTATTTTTACGGATATTTTTTAGAAATTATATTTTCATTGAAGCGCTTGTTTCAGTTTTTATTAATTTAAATTCTGTATGATTTACTTTTGATTTAATCATTTTTTTATATAATTCTCTGAGATTGCACAAATTTAGAAGATTAAAGCAGAGAAATTAATCTGCTCAATTAGTAAAATCTGCGAGATCAATTATTTTCATTTAAATTTAAAACAAGCTCTAAGCGCCAGAATTATTTTAATTAAATTTGAACAAATAAAAAATAAATGAGTTTTTTTGAAGAAAAAAATCCGGAAATGGATCGGTATCTGGAAAATCACGCATCTTCTGAACCCGAGATTCTAAAAAAATTAAGAAGAGAAACTTTTCAGAAAACCACTCAGCCGCATATGATTTCCGGTTATCAGCAGGGAAGGCTTTTAACGATTATTTCTAAAATGCTTAACCCTAAAAACGTTCTGGAAATAGGAACTTTTACGGGATACGCTACACTTTGTCTTACGGAAGGTTTATCTTCCGACGGAAAAATAACAACGCTTGATGTAAATGAAGACCTGGCTTATCTTCCGAGAAAATATTTTTCTGAAAGCAGATTTTCAGACCAGATTGATTTTAAAATTCTGGATGCCAAAGAATTTCTGCGAAATACGGACGAGGTTTTTGATCTTATTTTTATTGATGCCGATAAAGAAAATTATGCAGAATATTTCAGATTAATCAAGCCAAAAACAAAATCGGGATCTGTCGTTTTGTTTGATAATGTATTGTGGTACGGAAAAGTTTTAGAAGAAAATCCTAAGCAGAAATCTACGCAGATCATTAAAGAGCTTAATGATTTGGTGGCAAAAGATGAAGATTTTGAAAATCTTATTTTACCTTTGCGAGACGGAGTAAACTTTCTAAGAAGAAAGTAAATTTAAAGATTTAAAAATTAAAATAATCTAAAGATTTTACATCATCTGATTTTTTAATATTTAAATCATTCAATCTTTAAATCAAATAAATTGATGAATAAAGGAATTTGTATCGTGACTGTAGCGCCTGTTCGTGCTGAAAATTCTGATAAAGCAGAGATCGTGACCGAAATTTTGTATGGTGAAAGTGCAGATATTTTAGAAGTCAATAAAAACTGGACGAAAATAAAAATGCATTACGACGGCTATGAAGGCTGGATGGATACCAAACAGATCAAACCTGTCACCGAAGAATATCTTGCCAACAGAAAAGTGACCTTAATTACGGAAGATTTTTCTTCGGTAATGACTCTCGATGGGAAAACATTGCTCTCGATGGGTTCTGAAGTGGAGTTTCCGGCGGTTGCATCAAGAAGAAGTCATGATATACGTGAAAGTATCGCTTTAACGGCAAAAGAATTTCTGAACATTCCTTATTTGTGCTTATCAGCAAGCCGAAGTTAGCGAAGCTTTGAGTTTTGTGGAGGAAAGTCGGCCAGGAGATTTGGCTTTTTTTGAAAATTCTGAAGGTAAAATTATTCATGTAGGAATCATGCTCGATAATCAAAAAATCATCCATGCTTCCGGGAAAGTAAGAATTGATACATTAGATTCCAGCGGAATTTTTAATAAAGAAATGAATAAACACACTCACAAACTGAGAGTAATTAAAAGCATTCTTTAACTCTTATGGGAACTGTGATCTTTACTGTTTTTGATATTCTGAATCTGCTATTGGTTCTGTTTTTATGGATTTATACTTTAAGGATCTACAAAAAACTTCCCGAAAAAATACCTACTCATTTTGATCTTGAAGGAAAACCAGACCATTTCGGTAAGAAAAGATTTGCTTTTTTTATGCCGGTTTTATCGATCATATTTTATGTGGTTTTCTTTTTTATAACAAAACATCCCGAAACCGGAAATTTTCCTTTTGAGATTACCGAAGCCAACCAGGAAATGCAGTTTCTCATTATGGTTTTTCTGTTGAAATGGCTTTTGTTTCTTGTTTTATTGATGTTTTTAAATATCCAGGATTATACAATTCGTTACAGTTTAAATCCAGACTCGAAAGCGAGAGCTCACATTTTATTATTTATTCCTTTTATTTTTCTTAGTGTAATGGCTGCAATAATTTCGGCTTATATTTATCGGTAATCAATGGCTTTTTTATATTCAATATTTGTAAATCTTCTCATTTTTGGAATGAAAATTTTGTCGTTGTTTAATGATAAAACTAAAAAAGGCGTTGAAGGACGAAAACAATCTTTAAGTATTGTAAAATCTGCGTTTTCAAAATTTGATAAAGTTTTGTGGATGCATGCTGCAAGTCTTGGAGAATACGAACAAGGGCTTCCTGTTTTAGAAAAGCTTAAGAGAAATTTTCCCGATCATAAAATTCTTATTACTTTTTTTTCGCCTTCAGGTTATGAAAACGTAATTAAAAAAAAACATATTGCAGATGCGGTTTGTTATCTTCCTTTCGATAAAAAAAATACGATAAAGGAATTTATTTCCCAGTTTGATTGCGAACTGTTTTTCACTGTTAAATACGATTATTGGTACAATCTTCTGGCTGAGCTTAAACTTAGAAAGATAAAAACATTTGTGATTTCGGCATTGTTTTACGAAAGGCAGTCTTTCTTTACAAGCTATGGAAAATGGTTTGTAAAACAGCTGAAACAAAACATAAGCTGGTTTTTTCATCAGACACAGCATTCTTATGTTTTGGCTAAAAGTATTGGTCTACTAAATTCTTCGGTGACCGGAGATACCCGGTTTGACAGGGTAAAGCAATTAAGACGAAGCGACAATCATGTAAATTTCGTTGAAGAATTTATTGATGGAAAAAAAGCAGTTGTTTTCGGAAGTTCATGGCAGGCTGAAGAAAAAATGGCTAAAATAATATCTGAAAAAGATGAGCGTTTAAAAATAATTATCGCTCCACACGATTTAAAAAGAGTAGAAAATTTAAAAGAAATTTTTCCTTCTGCAATTCTATACAGCGAATTGCAAAACTCTCCAACTCTCCAACTCTCCAACTCTCCAACGCTAATTATCGACAGTATCGGTTTACTTTCAAAACTTTATTCTTATGCAGATGTTGCCGTTGTTGGCGGTGGTTTTCATGATGCGGGACTTCACAATATTCTGGAAGCGGCAACTTTCGGTGTTCCTGTGATTTTCGGGAATCATTACAAGAAAAATCCGGAAGCTGATGATTTAATTTCGGCTGAAGGAGGAAAGTCTTTTGAAGATGAAAATTCTGCAGCACAATTTGTTTTAAATTTAACTAAAAACGAAAATTTACTCAAAGAAATGTCTGAAAATGCAGAGCGGTTTGTTAGTAATCAGCCGGATTCTTCAGAGCTTATTCTTCAGAAAATTTTATCACTTTAAAAATCCCTGATTCTTAATGTCTTTGATGATCAGATCAAAATGATCCGGGATTTTATCGGTGCTGAACCAATTAAAGTCTATTCCGTTGTTGATGAACAATTTTTCGAGGTAAATATTGGCGGCAATTTTCTCCAATGCAACAGAAAGATACTCATCAATTTCCATCCAGTAATCTTCATCTAGTTTTTTAGTTAAAGTTAATGCTTTTACAATTTTATTGATGAGATAAAGATAAAGCTTATAAACATCATTGAATCTCTGTCGGCTCAGTTTTTCGTTGCTTTCCAGGATTTCATTGATCAGTAAAAGATTTAAACTGATGTCACCAAATTTATCGGTTGTCACTTTTACGTGTTCGGTAATTTGAGCGCTTATTTTTCTGATGAGTACAATAAAATATTTCTGATTGCTGATGTATTTAGAAGCATATTCTACTTTCTCCTTAATCAGTTCTTCCATTGCATCACGTTTCTGGTCAACGGTTTCCTGATCGATTAATTCGAAATATAATTTTTTAGATAAAATTTCATCTTTTCTCAGCAGCCTGAAAATGAGCCGGTCTTTTTCTACAGATGAAAGTTGGCTTAATGCAGTTTTAAATTCTTTAGAATACTCCATTAGTTAAAAAATTTTGAATATTTTAAAAATCCGTTCAAAGCCCAGTTTGCAGTGTAATAAAGAGATTTTAAGGTAGAAAATTTCATAAAATCTTTATAAACAAGATACTGGTCTTTTATGATATTCTGTTTTTTTCTTGAAATGCTGTTTTCACGCATTCTATACTTCGCCATTGTTTTGGGAAGCGGTTTTCCTGTCGGGATTTTTTTTAATAAATTCAGCCACATTACATGATCTTCCCTTTTGCTTCCTTCTGGGAAAAATTCTTTTCCGACTCTTTGAGAATCGTACATCGATGAAAGAAGCGAAAGTCTGCAGGTTTTAAGAAGATTATTAAAATTAACTTCTTTATCCGCTTTAAAATCTTCAATTTTCGGAACTAAATTTTCGTCACATCTCGCGTAATTAGAATAAGCGATTTCTGCATTTTCCCGCTTCATAAAATTCACCATTTCTTCAAGGAAATTGGGTTCCCAAAAATCATCGGCATCCAGAAAAGTGATAAATCTTCCGGTTGCCTGCTGTAAAGAAAGGTTTCTTGCATGACCTGCGCCGCCGTTTTTTTCTGCAATAATTAATTGTATTCTTGAATCCTGATATTGCTGAATGATCTCAACAGAATTATCGGTTGACTGATCGTCTGTAATAAGCCATTCCCAATCGGTAAAGGTCTGATTTATTACCGAGCTGATCGTTTCTTCTAAAAAAAGAGAAGAATTGTAGCAGGGTGTAATGATAGAAACTTCAGGCATGTTTTTTTGCAAATATAAGGCTTTGAGAATCGATTTTCTACGGTAAATTTTTAAGGAAATGTAAATTATACTCCAAAATTCAAAAAAAATGATTGAATTTTTAAAAAAAATCATAATTTTAACGCTTGAAAAATTTGATCTATGAAGAAATTAGCATTATTTGCAGGATTATCATTATTAGCTTTTACAGGATGTAACGACGACGACGCACCGGAACAGGTGTTTCCTATCGTGGGAACGTGGTCGCCAACCAAAGAGGTGAAAACTCAGATTCCCGCTGACGGCGTAGGATTTTCTGACGAAATAGTTTACACAGATTGCCAGAAAGAAGGAAGATGGGTTTTTAATGAAAATTCTTCGGGTAAAAGAACCAATAAAGATATGGCAGGAAGTCCAGCGATATGTAGCACAACTGCTGAACGTAATTTTACATATATATACGATTCTTCTGAGAAAAATATCGAGATTAAATATCAGGGAACTGTAGTTCCAGATAAAGGTAAAGTAACTTTACTCAATGCTGAAACTTTAAACCTGAAAATTGAAGATACTACAGATCCTACTATTTATAAGTCTACAACCTATACTTTTAAAAGAATTCCGCAATAATAATCAGTATTTCATATTACTATACAATCTCATCTTTATGGTGAGATTTTTTTTGTTTATGAAGGATTACATTGTAATTCATTCAAAATTAAATTTACATTTATTTTATTATCATTATTTTTGTAAATCTTGATCTTAGAATTAAATGAAAAATTTAGTCTAATATCTAAAGTCTAACATCTAACATCTATTATAAAAAGTGTTTTACGATCATCAGCAGATAGAAAAAAAGTGGCAGAAATACTGGGAAGACCATCAAACGTACAAGACTTCCGATAACACAGACAAACCTAAATTTTATGTTCTCGATATGTTTCCGTATCCTTCCGGAGCAGGGCTTCACGTAGGTCATCCGTTGGGATATATTGCGTCTGATATTTATGCGAGATATAAAAGACATCAGGGTTTTAATGTTCTCCATCCTGTTGGTTATGATAGTTTCGGGCTTCCTGCTGAGCAATATGCAATTCAGACGGGAACACATCCTGCGATTACAACCGAGCAAAACATTACAAGATACGAAGAGCAGCTTAGAAAAATCGGTTTTTCTTTCGACTGGAGCAGAGAAGTGAGAACTTCAGACGCTTCTTATTATAAATGGACCCAATGGATTTTCATTGAATTGTTCCATTCGTGGTATAATAAAGGTACAGATAAGGCAGAATCTATCAATACTTTGATCAAACATTTTGAAGAAAAAGGAACGGAAGGTTTAAATGCCAATCAAAACGACGAATTAAATTTCACTGCAGAAGAATGGAAATCTGCTTCTGAAATTGATAAAGAAGATATTCTTTTAAATTACCGTTTAGCATACAGAGCGGAAACGACGGTAAACTGGTGTCCTGCTTTGGGAACAGTTTTAGCAAATGATGAGGTAAAAGACGGAAAATCTGAAAGGGGAGGTTTCCCTGTTTTCCAAAAGAAAATGATGCAGTGGAGCATGAGAATTTCTGCTTACTCTGAAAGATTATTGCAGGGTCTGAAAACTTTAGACTGGCCGCAACCTTTGAAAGATTCTCAGGAATACTGGATCGGAAAATCTCAGGGAGCGCAGGTAAAATTCTTGGTTGATGGTTTAGAGTCAGTTGATAACAATAATGATTCTGACAACCAACAACCAACAACCAACAACTATATAGAAGTTTTCACCACAAGACCCGATACCATTTTCGGAGCAACTTTTATGGTTTTGGCGCCTGAAAATCCTTTAGTTGAAAAAATTACAACTGCCGAACAAAAAGCTGAAGTAGATAGTTATATAGAAGAAACTTCCAAAAAAACCGAAAGAGACAGAATGTCTGACGTGAAAAACGTTTCGGGTGCTTTCACGGGAAGTTATGCAATCAATCCGTTCAGCAATGAAAAGATGCCGATCTATATTTCAGATTATGTATTGATGGGGTACGGAACGGGAGCTGTAATGGCTGTTCCTGCACACGACGAACGTGACCACAGATTTGCAAAGAAATTTAATCTTGAAATTAAAAAAGTTGTAGAAACTGAAGAAGACGTTCAGGAAAAATCTTTTGATTCTAAAACGAGTGTTTGCGTAAATTCTGATTTCTTAAACGGATTACATTATGATGAGGCAAAAGCATTAATCATAGATGCAATTGAAAAGAAAGCAATTGGTCACGGAACTACGAATTACAGACAGCGTGATGCTATTTTCTCAAGACAGCGTTATTGGGGAGAGCCGGTTCCTATATATTATAAGGATGGAATGCCTTACACTTTGCCGACTTCGGCTTTGCCTTTGGAGCTTCCTGAAGTTGAAAAATATTTGCCGACAGAAGACGGAGATCCGCCATTAGGAAATGCAAAAACTTTTGCCTGGGACGAAGCCAACCAAAAAGTTGTGGACACCAATTTAATCGACGAAAAAACTATTTTCCCGTTAGAATTATCTACAATGCCGGGTTGGGCCGGAAGTTCTTGGTACTTCTTAAGATATATGGATCCGAAAAACGAGGGAGTTTTCACCGATAAAGAACTTTCAGATTATTGGGGACAAGTAGATTTGTATATTGGAGGAAGCGAGCATGCAACGGGTCACTTATTATATTCCCGTTTCTGGAATATGTTCTTAAAAGACAGAGGATATATTAATCATGATGAGCCTTTCCAGAAGTTGATCAATCAGGGGATGATTTTGGGGATGAGTGCTAAAATATATAGATGTACTGAGGTGAATTTATATGATGGACCAAATAAAAAACATCATAATATGAGGATTGACCCACCTCAATATATTTCGGCTAAAGGCGTTGATACTAAAACTGTGTTATCAGATGAAGTGGATGAGGACGGTTTTAGAAAAGGTGTCTTTAATGCTACTTTTTCAGAAAATGTTTTAAAAGATTTTGAAAATAAAATTTTAAAACAAATTCGTGAAAAAGATTCTTTTTATGAAAATTTTGAAGATAAACGATTTATATTTGATACCCATTTAATTCATGTTGATGTTAATTTAGTTGATTCCAAAGATAACTCTATTAATGTAGATGATTTAATGTCTTGGAGAGATGAGTTTAAAAATGCTGAATTCTATCCAGCTCAAAATGGAAAATTCTATACAGAACGTGAAGTAGAAAAAATGTCTAAGTCAAAATACAATGTGGTAAATCCTGATGATATCTGTGAAGAATACGGAGCAGACGGTTTAAGATTGTATGAAATGTTCTTAGGTCCGTTAGAGCAATCGAAGCCTTGGAACACACAAGGTCTGAGTGGAGTTTATGGTTTTCTTAAAAAATTCTGGAACCTGTATTTTAATGGCGAGGTTTTTGAAGTTTCAGACGAGGAGCCAACGAAAGCAGAATACAAGGTTTTGCATACATTAATAAAGAAGGTAGTTTACGACATCGAAAACTTCTCTTTCAATACTTCTGTATCTTCATTTATGATCGCTGTAAATGAATTGCAAAAAATAAAATGTAACAAACGCAATATTTTGGAACCTTTAGCCGTTATCATCTCTCCGTATGCGCCACACATCTGTGAAGAATTGTGGAGTTTGCTTGGTAATAACGAGTCTATTGAGTTTGAAAGGTTCCCGGTTTTGGATGAAAACTATTTGGTTGAAGACGAAATTGAGTATCCTGTAAGTGTAAATGGAAAGATGAAATTTAAAATTGCTCTTCCTGCAACACTATCTGCTAAAGAGGTTGAAGATTTAGTGCTTCAGAATGACAAAATGGGAGCTCTTTTGGAAGGTAAAACCCCTAAAAAAGTCATCGTTGTGCCAAAAAAAATCGTTAATATTGTAATTTAAAAGAAATTTAACATTGCTAAAATCAAAATTTCAGAGGTTTTAAATTTTTAATTTTCTAAGATATTTTATAAAATTAAGAAATATAATTAAAATTTCCGAATATAATTACGATATCAGAATCTTATCAAATTATCATTATGAAAAAAAGGCAAAATGTTAATTGATACTATTGCATTTTAATTAATTTTGCCTTTATTTTACAACTTTAAAATTTTAAAACAATATAATTTAGTTAAATATGGAAATGAATGTTTCAAAAAATGATGAGCAAGTAGTTGCTAGAAAAGCAGGAGGTCTTAATCC
>NZ_JBFRGA010000138.1:0-8792 GCF_052115105.1 Chryseobacterium sp. 2TAF14 | reverse complement strand
TCACTTATCCTTTCACAGGAAGAGCTTGAGCTGGATGAAGGCACGGCAGAAATGCTTGAAAATTACTTTTTAGGTTCTTTTAAAACGGAAGAAACATATCAGTTTTACAGCGATTCTTATTTGGTAAACAATCCGGTTTTCAGCTCGGTTTCTGAAATTTTTGATGACAAAGCCAAGTTCCTTTGGGAAGCAGAAAATATTGCAAAACATCTTTTCGAAGCTGCAGAAAACCCACGAGTTCAGGGTGGAGAATTATTTATCGTTTTCTTTGAAGATGAAAGAGAAAGCGAAGAAAGAGTAGATAAAATAGGGATTTTTAAAACTGAAAAAAGAGATTCTTTCTTAAAGATATTTCCTAAAAATGAGTCTTTCGAGATTGAAAAAGATCAGGGAATCAGCCTTTCAAAAATCGATAAAGCAGCGCTGATTTACAATAACAATAAAGAAAGCGGCTACGTACTTTCTGTGGTAGACAACAATAAAAACGGCGACATGTATTACTGGTTTGAAGATTTCCTGAAGGTAAAGCAGCGCGACGACGAATATTTCCACACCCAGGAAGCTTTAATGGTTTATAAAGATTATATCACAAAACAGCTTCCGCAGGAATTTGAAGTTTCAAGAGCAGACCAGGCTGACTTTCTGAACCAGTCTATCAATTTTTTCAAAGAAAAAGAAGAGTTTAAACTTGATGAATTTGCTGCCGAAGTTTTGAAAGACGAACATGTGATCGAAAGTTTTAATAATTTTAAAACCGATTACGAACAGGATATGCAGATCAACATTGCCGAAGAATTCCCGATCAGTGAAGCGGCAGTGAAAAAAACTCAGCGACATTTCAAAAGTATTATTAAATTAGATAAAAATTTTCATATCTATATTCATGGCGACCGCAAAATGATAGAGCAGGGTCAGGATGAGAAAGGGAAATTTTATATGCTTTACTTTGATAAGGAAGTGTAAGAAAAAGTTTTAAAAACAAGCTTTCAAAAAGATTTTTATGGGGAAAAACTACAAATTGATTGCCATCTCTTCGCTGGTAATATCCGTTATTGGGATTATTTCATGTTTATATTCGTTTTACGGAGTCTGGAAAGGAGCTTCCGGATTTAATGCGGTTCCGGGAATCGTTCGGTTTCTGTTCTCTTTTACAACGCTGAACCTCAATTTTACCAATAGGTTTGAACATATCGAAATCTGGAATTTTGTTTTCTATGTTCTGCTTTTCATCGGCGGGCTTCAGTTTATTAAGTCAAAAGGCAAAGAGACTCGTTTTGTGGGTTTTGTTTTTTCTGTGATTTTTATCAACGCTATTATTCTGTCTTTGCAAAGTATTTTACATAAGCTGCTTGTTTTAAAATGGACAGAAATTACCTCTTTGCAGAAATTTTTCTCGGTCTTTGGTTTTGTAATTTTAGCGGCAACTCTTTATATCAGTTATCAGGTTTTAAAAACAATTAAAAATCAGAAGCAAATTGATATTGTAGAAACCGAGACGAAAACTACCGTTACAGATACCGGAAAATGGCAGCGTTTTTTCCATTGGCTGATTGATCTGACGGTGATGTCGCTTATTTTAATTCCGTTTTTGATCACTTTAGGATATTGGTTGATGGATTCCGGAGTTCTTAGGGATAGCGAAACCTTCAGAATGTTTTTCAGGAGCAGATTTTCTTTGTATGTCATTATCTTTATCTTTCTTTTTATTTATTATCCAATTTCGGAAATCCTTTTCGGAGCCACTCCGGCAAAGTTTTTAACGGAATCAAGGGTTATTAATTCAAAAGCAGAAGCGCCAAATTCTTCTACAATTTTCCTGAGAACTTTATGCCGGAATATTCCGTTTGATGCATTTTCTTTTCTCGCTAAAAGAGGATGGCACGATTCGCTTTCTGAAACGTATGTGGTGAAAGAGAAAAGAGCAGGTTTTAAAACCAATAAACTCTTGTGGATTTTACCCATTTTGGCAATTTATCTTGCTTTTATGTATTTAGGGAAAAATTATTATGCTGAATACAAATCTAACCAGGAATATAAAAAGGAGACTTCGCAAAAATTGCAGTTCTTGGAATCTGAAATTAAAAATCCCAATATTCACCAGTTTTTTGTGGTAAACGATATTAATTATTATGGTAAAATAAACAATTACGGTTTTAAAATTGAAAAAATTGAGGGCAATGAAATTACCATTAAAAGAATTATGGGTGAATTTCTTTCAGAATCGAATTATTCTCAGGCAAAATATCTTTATCAGCAACAGAAAGATACGGCAAAAACATTTATCATCCGAAAAGACGAGTTGATGAAAATTTTCCCGAATGATATGAATGAATATTACCATCCTGTAAAAACATTAGAATTTTTTGAACCGGGAATCGCTTATAATATCGAAAATGTTTATGATCTGGATGCTCCGTTTTTAGAAGCCGCAATCGGGCGGCCAGACCAGGATTACCAATCTGAAAAAGCCTCAGTGTATTTTACAAATCTTGGCGGTGCAGGAACAATTACCGCTATTAGGAATAACAACAATATTAAATGGAAAACAAAATTTCCGTTAAAAATAAGTAATGATATAAATGACCGTACCGTGATCGATGTTGAAAACTTTAAATCAGACGAAAAAAATATTTCGGAAATTGAGGTTTTGGATTCTTTAAATAAGAAACATCGCTATCTGTTTAAAAGCATGGGATTACAGGCTGAAATTAAAGAAATTAAATAAAATAACTCTACTTTTATTGTTAATAATTTGCTTTAAATTTATGATTTTATTTATCGAATTCTTTTAATAATTTTTTAAGTTTTATAAGTTAAGAACCAGGATATGTTTTAATAAATCATAAATATTGTTAATTAATTTTACAAATCTTCTATTACATACCACACGATAGCAGATTTAGAATAATATTTAACTACCTTTGAATATTATTACCACATTTATGAATTTTGTAGAATGTCATGATGAACCGATCCATATCCCGGGCTACATACAAAGTTTTGGATACTTGATTGGCATTGACACAGCTTCTCTTACCATTTCTTTCTTCAGCGAAAATATTTCAGAGGTGTTCAGAGTTGAGCGCATAGAAGATCTTTTCGGAAAAAAACTTTCACAGCTTCCTGAGCTTTTCAATACAGTGTTGGAATCTGATATTTTCAAAGATTCAGATTTTCTTTCCAGAAGAGAGAATGAAACCTATTTTGATAAAATTTTAATTGATGAGAAGCCTTTTCATTTTTCGGTATTTCGTACAAATGATTATATTTATCTTGAGTTTGAGGCGGTTAACCAAAACCATCGGAAAAGAATTACCAATAAATATGATAATTTTTACATCATAGATAACGAGCAGGAAATCTGGGATCAGCTTTTAGGAACACTGTCAAAAATTATTAATTACRACCGGATGATGGTATACAAATTTATGAGTGACGGTTCCGGAAAAGTAGTTGCAGAGAAAACCAATAATCATCTTGAAAGTTATAAAGGGTTGCACTATCCTGAGCACGATATTCCGAGACAAGCCAGGGAATTATATAAGAAAAAAAGAAAAAGAATTTTTTCTAATGTACATTCTGAGCCGATTCGTCTTTTAAGCCGTTCCGAAAAACAGATTGATCTTACTTTCGTAGCTTCCAGAGCAATGTCGCCTATTCATGGGCAGTATATCAAAAATTCGGGAGCTTCATCAAGTTTCAGTATTTCGATTATTATTGATGATAAATTGTGGGGACTGGTAACTTGCCAAAATTCTGAACCGAAGCACATTGATCTTGAAGATCGCGTACAGGCAGGAATTTTCACTGTTTTAGCATCAAATGCCTATTCTTCTTTTAAATCTAAAAAAGAATTAGAATACAGAATTGATCTTAATGAAAAACTCAATGCGCTTAAGTTTGAGTTTTTAAAGCACAATACGTTGTTCGAATCATTAGATTCTAATAAATCTCAATTGAGATTTATGCCAAAAGCAGATGGTTTGGCGATTGTTTCAGACAATGAAATTGTACTGAACGGAGTTACTCCCGATCGTAAAACCATTGAAAATATCATCAATTGGGCGTATCAGAATATGTCTGAAAATATATTCGTAAGCAACAGTTTCCTGAGAGATCATGGAGCTGAATTGGGCTTAACGACAGATGTTGCCGGAATTATTATTTATTTTATTGAAAGAAGCAAGAAAGAAATTTTAATCTGGTTCCGTAAAGAATTTGATGAACACATCAACTGGGCAGGAAATCCTGAAAAAAATATCAATGTAATTTCGAAAGATGGGGTAGAAACGCAGTTTGTTTCTCCACGTACGTCTTTCCAGATTTTTACAGAAAACATCCGCGGAAATTCTAAAAGATGGGGTTCCAAAAACGTGATTGCGGTACATCTTATCCGTGATTTGATTCTTGAAACTTCGCACAAGCAATATATTACCATAAAAAAGCTGAACGATCAGCTTAAAAAAGTAAATGAAGAACTAGACAGTTTTTCGTACACTATTTCACACGATTTGGGAACTCCGCTTACCGTGATGAAGCTGAATGCACAAATGCTGCTAAACAGCCTGACTGGGATTGCAGATAAAGATAAAAACAAAATCAATTCTATCATCGGCGAGATCGATAACATGGCTGAAATGATGCAGAATGTACTTCAGCTCAGCCGTGCAAAACACAGCGAAATACAGCTGGAAAGCATCGAGACGAATACGACCATTCAGAAAATTACCGAGAACGCAAAAATTACCTACGACAGCCAGAAAAGTTTAGTGGTAATTAAAGAATGTCCGGAAGTTTTGGCAGATAAAACGATGCTGCATCAGGTATTTTTAAATATTATCAATAACGCCGTAAAATATTCGTCTGACCGTGAACAGCCCATCATCGAAATAGAAGGTACAGAATCTGGTGATCAGATCATTTACCGCATAAAAGATAACGGCATCGGAATCCCGGAAGAAAACAAGCATAAAATGTTTAAAATTTTCAACCGAATGGATAATGCTAAAAAATTTAAAGGAAATGGGGTAGGTCTTTCAATTGTTCACAGGATTATGAACAGACTTGGCGGAAATGTAGATTATGAAAGTAATAAAGACGGAACCTGCTTTATTTTAACGTTTCAAAAACCTAAATTTGTGAAACTTTAAAATAATAATATGGTATCTGAATATCTGAAAAAAAATACAGCCGAGTATCACGATGCTGCTGAAAAGCTTTTTAATTCTGAGAAAATTTTTAATAAAACTTTCAGCTTAGAAGATTATAAGAAAATCATCAATACCAATTATCTGATGCTTCTTCACAGCGAAGAAAAAATATTCAATAATCTTTCTGAAAATTTTTCTGAAAAACTTCAATTAGATAAAAGAGTAAAACTTCCTTTAATCGAAAAAGATTTAGCAAGCCTGGCTTTAGAAAACCAAACGGCTTCTCACGATTTTCATTTGGAAAACGAGCATGAAGCTTTGGGAGCAATGTACGTGATTGAAGGTTCTACTTTGGGTGGAAATGTTATCGCAAAACAGCTTTCTAAAACTGAAGGTTTTGACAATGTTACATTCAATTTTTTCGGATGTTATCAGGAAAATACAGGTCCGATGTGGAAAAGCTTTAAAGAAGTTTTAGATACTGAAGTAGCTGAAGAAAATTACAACGAAGTGTTATTAGGAGCTAAAAAATTATATACGTTTCTTTTAAACGTTAATTAATCTCTCTTAAATAATAATTAAAATTCCCGAAAGATTGCTCAATTTTTCGGGAATTTGTACATTTGGGAAGCAAAAAATTAAACTAACAAATAAATAATAAAAGTAATATTGTGAAACTGTAAAGTTCCATAATTCTATTAAAAACAATAAATCAATATATTATGAAAGTAACTGTAGTAGGTGCAGGCGCTGTAGGTGCAAGTTGTGCAGAATACATCGCAATGAAGAACTTCTGTTCAGAAGTAGTTTTGGTAGATATCAAAGAAGGTTTTGCTGAAGGAAAAGCAATGGACTTGATGCAGACTGCATCACTTAACGGATTTGATACAAAAATTACCGGTACAACAGGAGATTACAGCAAAACAGCAGGTTCTCACGTAGCAGTAATTACTTCCGGTATCCCAAGAAAACCGGGAATGACCAGAGAAGAATTAATCGGTATCAATGCCGGAATCGTAAAAGAAGTTACTGAAAATTTAGTAAAAAATTCTCCGGAAGTGATCATCATCGTGGTTTCTAACCCAATGGATACGATGGCTTATCTTGTACACAAAACATCAGGTCTTCCTAAGCACAAAATCATCGGTATGGGTGGTGCTTTAGATTCTGCAAGATTCAAATACAGATTGGCTGAAGCTTTAGAAGCTCCAATCTCAGACGTAGACGGAATGGTAATCGCTGCTCACAGTGATACAGGAATGCTTCCTTTACTAAGCAAAGCAACAAGAAACGGGGTTCCTGTAACTGAGTTCCTTGACGAAGCTAAACAAAAATATGTAATCGAAGAAACTAAAGTTGGTGGTGCTACATTAACAAAATTATTGGGTACTTCAGCTTGGTATGCTCCGGGAGCAGCAGTTTCTGTAATGGTTCAGGCAATTGCTTGTGATCAAAAGAAAATGATCCCTTGTTCGTTAATGCTTGACGGAGAATACGGACAAAGCGATATCTGTCTTGGCGTTCCTGCAATCATCGGGAAAAATGGTGTTGAAAGCATCGTAAACGTTACTTTAACTGAAGAAGAAAAAGCTAAATTTGCTGAAGCTGCACAAGCTGTAAGAGAAGTAAATGGTGATTTGAAGTTTTAATTGATTAGACTTTATATAAATGAAATCCGCATCGTAAGATGCGGATTTTTATATTTACTAAGTCTTAATTTTTATTTTTTATATATTTCGACCAAATCATTATCATCTTTAATTTCGATATTTTGAAATCTTTTATTAATGATGATATACAATTTTCTGTGAGGTTTATCTTCAAATCTATTCATTGCTTTAGTAAGTACATCTTCAGGTGATTTTCTGTAATGCTCAACGAATAAATCCATGATTTTACTACTTGCTTCTTGCCATTCTTCAATAGATAAAGAATTGTCAAATAAAATTTTTATTACTCTATTGTTTTTTGCCTGTATTTCAAGAGCYACTGTTAAAGAATTATTATATGTTTTAGATAATTTTTTACTTGATTCTTTTGCTGCAATTAATGAAAAATTGAATTCCTTACCTTTCTTTAAATATTGAGAAATAAACTTTTTCAATAATTCATAATGATCTTTACCAACCTCAGATAAAATACTATCAAAATAAGGCTTCAATATATATACTCCAAATGCTGACGGAATAATCCATTCGAATGCATTAAATAATGGATTATTTTTATTGTCGCAGTATGAAATCTTATGAAAATTTTAGATTAATCTCCACCACAACCGCCACAGCTGCTGCAAGAACTTCCACCACAAGAAGAATCAGATGATGAGGTTCCGCAACCTCCACTTGAACCGTCGTAATTTGGCTTGGTTGTTAACGGAACAAAAGATGTCGTCAAAACGGCTGTTCCCAAAATAAAATAACTCCATTGCCAATCATTGCCGGTGTTTTTCTTTGGCAATATTTCGGTTCTGTATAAATCGGGTAAAATTTTAGAGCTGAATAAATTGGTAAGCCTGAATAAATATCCTATCATCATTAAACTCAAAATGATAACAGCAAAACCGATCAGCAAAACGGGTTTATCACGTAAAACTCCTGTTACCAGTCTGAGAAATCCAATCATAATTAATGATAGAAATACAACAAAATTCACAACAAATAATTGAGAAAAAGTTTTTGAGCGGCTAAAATATTTTTTAACAGCTTCCATCGATCTGATGATATTTGAAAACACAGGTTTTGCGATCAGCTGAATTAAAAAATTAGGGTAAGAAGTTTTTCCAAGCTCATTTAACAAATCGAGAACCTGTTGATGGTCTCGTGATTTTATCACTGTAAATTTGGTGGCGCTAATCGTTTTGTCTGCGTTTATTTTGATTGAGCCATTATCGATCAGTTCATTCACTGTTCCGTTGATGACAGGCGAAATATTTGTATTTTTAAGATAAATTAATTCATAAGGCTGAAGATCAAATACAAAAGAATCTTTATCAAATAAACGGATTGCCTGTGCAAATTTCCTTCGGTTATACCATTCCAAACTTATAACGGAAACTATAATTAATCCTAAAAATAAAATAATGAAATCGGGATTTTTAATACTGAGATATAATGGTTTCAGCAAAAAATAAAGCGGGAAAATTAGAATGATGAATGAGACGATTCCTACAATTAATGAAGTTCTCAGTTTAAATTTCGATTTTTTTAAATTCAAACTTTCAAATGGGTTTGCATGGTTCCAAATGTTGTCCGGTTGCGTTCCAAAATGTGTTTCATACAATTTTTCCGTTCGTTCTTTGGCAAGTTTAAATTTTTGAAAATCTTCTTTGTTGTGTGTGGAAGGAATGTGCTGAATCTGTTTTCCTAAAATCCCGCAAAATTCTGCATAAGATTTAGTAAAAATAAGGTGTTGATGCCAAACCGTGTCTACAATTTCAGATGGTGAAACCATCATCTCTGAAACTGCAGCCAGAAACATGAATTTTTTGTATTCTAAAATCGTTTGTTTTGTGAAGTTTTGCGTCCAGTAATTTTCATGAGCCAACCGCAGCGAAAAATCATATTCACTCGAAGGATGATCAAAATCAAACTCCTCAATTTTCTCCCAAAGATTTTTATTCATCATGTTTTTTGAATATTGCAC
>NZ_JBFRGA010000137.1:0-12120 GCF_052115105.1 Chryseobacterium sp. 2TAF14 | reverse complement strand
GCTTTAGTATTGTGTTTTATTTAAAAAAAATGAATTTTTATTATTATTATTTGTTAAATTAGCTCTTTAATTTAAAATTATAACAAGTATGAAAAGATTATTACTCTTAGGTCTATTTTTAATAGGCACATTTATGAATGCTCAGATCACCTTGGGATCGGGAACAACAACGAATCCTTACCCTATTGCCTCTAACTGGGGATACAATTATACCYAGCAGATTATTTCCAAAACAAAAATTAATGCAGCGGCGGGTCCGGGAAATATTACAGGACTGAAGTTTTATCTTCCTGCCACTGCTAATCTTGACAAATCTAATCAATGGACTGTGTATGTAGGTCATACTTCATTAACCGCTTTTGCAGGAACAGCCGCTACAAACTGGATTCCGGTTTCTTCAATGACCCAGGTTTTCTCAGGAACAATTACCAATAACGCCGGTGTAGTTGAGATCACTTTTACTGCACCTTTTGCGTATAATAATACTGATAATCTTGTGGTTGCGGTGCATGAAAATACTCCTGATTTTAATTCCTATTCTGATTATTTTTATGGTTCAGACTCTGAAGTTCCGAACAGCAGTATGTATTATAGAAATGATAATGTAGATATTAATCCTGCTTCTCCAATTGCAGCAGATGGTCGCAATCAATTATTATCTAATATAACTTTAATGGGACTAACTTTAAACCCGGTTCCTTTATGTCCTTCAGTGGTTAACCCTACAGTTGGGCAAATGAATGTTCCAGCAAGACCAACCTTTACATGGAATGTTGTAAATGGGGCACAAGGATACCTATTGAGTATAGGAACTTCCGCAGGAGCAACCAATATTCTTAATAATTTTGATGTAGGAAGCGTTACTTCTTATACGCTTACCGCTGCACAACAGCTTAGCCCGCTTACACAATATTTTTATACTATTAAAGCTTATAACGGAGCCAATGTTTCTGCTGGATGTACTGAAAGAAATTTTACAACATCATCAGTTCCACCTCCGGCAAATGACGATTGTGCAGGTGCAATTGCTTTAACAGTAAATGCTGATCTTAACTGTGCTATAAAAACTGCCGGAAATACAACGGGAGCAAGTCAATCTATGGCTGCAGGAGTTTGCTCCGGAACACCGGACGATGATGTTTGGTATTCATTTGTTGCAACAGCTACTTCACATGTAATTGCTCTTTCTGATGTTGTAGCTACAGTAGGTACTTCTACAGATATGTACTTCCAGGTTTTAAGCGGAACATGCGGAACTTCAACAAGTTTATTATGCTCAGACCCAGATACAGGTACAGTATCAGGTTTAACGGTAGGGCAGACTTACTACATTCGAGTGTATAATTATTATGGTTCCGGATATAATAATAGTTTCAAAATTTGTGTAGGAACTCCATCTCCACCTCCGGCAAATGACGATTGTACAGGAGCAATTGCTTTGACAGTAAATGCAGATCTTAACTGTGCTGTAAAAACTGCAGGAAATACAACGGGAGCAAGCCAATCTATGGCTGCAGGAGCTTGCTCTGGAACACCGGACGATGATGTTTGGTATTCATTTATAGCAACAGCTACTTCACATGTAATTGCACTTTCTGATGTGGTAGCTACAGTAGGTACTTCTACAGATATGTATTTCCAGGTTTTAAGCGGAACATGCGGAACTTCAACAAGTCTATTGTGTTCTGACCCGGATACAGGTACAGTATCAGGTTTAACGGTAGGCCAGACTTACTACATCCGAGTGTATAATTATTATGGCTCCGGATATAATGATAGTTTCAAAATTTGTGTAGGAACTCCACCTCCACCTCCCGCAAACGACGGTTGCGGTACAGCAACAACAGTAGCTTCATTACCTTATACTTTCACTCAAAATGATGGTTCAGCGGCAACTAATAATGGTAGCTTTATTAGTGCTTGTTCTGGAACTTCCGGTATGAATGACGGGGTTTGGTATACTTTTACAGGTGATGGTACAAGTACAACAATAAAGGTAGAAAATACAACAGCGTGGGATGTTGAAATAGGAGTGTATACAGGTTCTTGTGGCTCATTTACCTGTGTAGATTCTGTAGATGATTATGGTAGTACTGTCAATAATGTTGAAACATTAACGTTTAATACAACAGCAGGGACAACATATTATGTTAATATTGGTCATTATGATGGCTCTACAGATTATTCGGAAGGCAGTTTTAAAATATCTATTTCCAGCGTAGCATCTCCTGCTTTAGCAACTAATGAGGTGAAGGCTGATGAAAATAACATCAAAGCTTATCCAAATCCATTTACTGATGTTTTGAATATTTCAGATGTTTCAAATGTGAAATTTATTTCTGTAGTAGATGTATCAGGTAAATTGGTGAAAACCTTTGATAAACCAGAGTTTGCACTTAATTTAAGAGAATTAAATTCAGGAATGTATTTGGTTGTTCTGAATATGAAAGACGGTTCTAAGCAAACCATTAAAGCAATTAAAAAATAATTTATTTTAAAATTTCTTATAACGAGAGACCAGTCAGCTGAACGGTCTCTTTTTTATTTTATCTTGGAAATCAATAAAAAAAGACTCTCCATCAGGAAAGTCTTTTATTTTTTTAATTGTCGGGTTTCACAGGCTGTAAATCTCCTGTATTCATCCCTGAAAAAACGCCGGGAAAGAATGTGACGAGTATAAAGTAAACAATAACCATCAATACAATTAAAGAGAATAAAATTACAACCGTAATGTGCGGTTTGTTTTTCTTTTGTGGTTCCATGATTCTGAAATTTGGTTAATAGATCAATTTGTATAAAATCTACTAAGCCAATTTCTTGCCACACTGTTTGCAATACCTTGCATCGTCATCAATATCTTCATTTCCGCAACGGTCACAGATCAGTTCCAGGTTCTGTCTTTTATTTCTCATTTCTGCCGTCACAATTCCTGTAGGAACAGCAATGATGGAATAACCCGCAAGCATCAGAACAACTGCGAAAAATTTCCCCATCGGAGTGATAGGTGAAACATCGCCATAACCTACCGTTGTTACCGTAACTACAGCCCAGTAAATAGATTGAGGTATCGTTTCAAAGCCCGGTCTTCCGCCTTCCACCATAAACATCAGGGAACCTACTATTACAGAAAATATAATTAAAAATAAAAGGAAAATATAGATTTTTCTTGAGCTGTTTCTTAATGCACGTACAATAACAGAGCCGTCATTCATAAAATCTAAAAGATTGAAAACCCTGAAAACACGAAGCATTCTGAGCATTCTGAAAATCAGAAAATATTTGGTGACAGGAAAAAAGAAGCTCAGGTAAAACGGAACTAAAGATAAAAAATCAATAACTCCAAAGAAGCTGAAAATATAATGCTTCTTATTTTTTAAAACTGCAATTCTTAACCAGTATTCTACAGTGAAAAACACAGAAATGATCCATTCGGAAATGATGAAATAGACGTGATATTTTTTATCAAGCTTTGGCACGCTCTCCATCATAATAATGAAAGTGCTTATTAAAATAAGCAATAAAAGCGCAATATCAAACAGTTTACCGAGTTTCGTATCTGATCGGTAAATAACACGGTACAAAAACCGTTTCCAAAGCTTATCTCCCGGAACAAGATTGTGCTCTCTTTCCATGATGTGTTTTTTTATTTTAACTAAATTATAACTAATTTCGTGACAAACTTACAGAATAAAATGACAATAAAAGAAGTAATTTCTATTATAGAACAACATATTGCAATGCCACAGGCGGAAGATTTTGATAATGTAGGGCTTTTGTGCGGAATTCCGGATCGTCATGTGAGTGGAGTTTTGGTGTGTCATGACGCTTTGGAAAATATTGTACAGGAAGCGGTTACTAAAAATTGTAATCTTGTCGTATGCTTTCATCCTATCATTTTTTCAGGTTTAAAATCTCTTACCGGTAAAAATTACGTGGAAAGAGCGGTTTTAAAAGCCATTGAAAATAAAGTTGCCATTTACGCCATTCATACAGCTTTTGATAATGATTATTTCGGAGTAAATGCCGGAATTTGCAATGCTTTAGGGTTGAAAAATTTAAAAATACTTCAGCCTAAAAAAAATAATTTAAAGCAACTGACGGTTTATGTTCCAAACGATTATTCCGAACAGGTAAAAGAAGCACTCTTTTCGGCGGGCGCAGGAAATATTGGTTTCTATGATGAATGCAGCTTTACAATTGAAGGAAGCGGAACATTCAGGCCAATTGAAGGTTCAAATCCTTTTTCAGGACAGCAGAATGTGAGAGAAAATGCAGACGAAAATATGATTTCTGTAATTTTTGAAGCGTATAAGCAAAACCAGATCATTGCAGCAATGAAAAATGCGCATCCTTACGAAGAAGTGGCGCATCAGATTTATTCTTTAGATAATGAAAATCAATATTCAGGATTAGGAATGTATGGCGAATTTGATGAGGAAATGGATGAAAAAGATTTTCTGAAATTTATTAAAGATAAATTCAATGTTGAGATTATTAAGCATTCAGGTTTTACAGAGAAGAAAATAAAAAGAGTAGGAGTTTTGGGCGGTTCCGGAGCCAGCGGAATAAGATCTGCGCTTGCAAAAAAATGCGATGCGTATATTACCGGTGATCTCAAATATCATGATTATTTTCAGGCAGAATCTAAAATATTGCTTTGCGATGTAGGGCATTATGAATCAGAACAATGGGTTGCCCAACAATTATTTGAAATTTTATCACAAAAAATTAGTACATTTGCAATCTTAAAATCTAGCGAAAAAACAAACCCAGTAAATTATTTCCTTTAGATATGGCAAATTTAACAGATATTTCAGTTGAAGAAAAATTAAGAGCTTTATATGATTTACAGATCATTGATTCAAGATTAGACGAAATCCGTAACACAAGAGGAGAATTGCCAATCGAAGTTGAAGATCTTGAGATTGAAATTGAAGGTCTTGAAACAAGAGCTGAGAAATTTCATGCAGATATTAAAGAACAGAATGATCAGATCAATACCAAAAATGAGGTGATCAACCATGCAAAAACGCTTATTGATAAATATAAATCTCAACAAGATAACGTAAGAAACAATAAAGAATTTGAAGCTTTAGGAAAGGAGATAGAATATCAGGAACTTGAAATTCAGCTTTCTGAAAAAAGAATCAGAGAATTTGGAGCTAAAATTTCTCATAAAGAAGAAACTTTAAATGAGTTAACTGCAAAAATCGATGATTTGAAAAGCCACCTTAAATTCAAAAAAGAAGAATTGGAAGGTCTTATCTCTGAAACGCAGAAAGAGGAAGAATATCTTCTTGAAAAATCTAAAGAATTTGCTTCTAAAATCGACGAAAGATTGTTGGCTTCTTACAACAGAATCAGAACAAGCTCTTCTACAGGTTTAGCAGTTGTAGGTCTTGAAAGAGGTGCTCCTAAAGGATCATTCTTTACAATTCCTCCTCAAAAGCAAATGGAAATCGCTCAGAGAAAGAAAATTATTATTGATGAGCATTCAGGGAAAATCCTTGTTGATGACGAGTTGGTAATGGAAGAAACTGAAAAAATGAAATCTGTAATTAAATTTTAATTATACATTTTTACTAAAAATATAAAGCTGTCTCAAATTTTGAGGCAGCTTTTTTTATGCTAATTCCGAAAGTTAGTGATAATTTAAATTCCCCTCCTTTGGAGGGGTGGCGAAAATTTCAAAGAAATTTTTGACGGGGTGATTTGTTTTATGAATAGATAGTTTTAAAAATTATAAAATCTAAATTCATTACAATAAAAAAGGCCGCTTCTCATCAGAAACGGCTCCATTTTATATTATTCATGATGCTCATACATCTTATTATACAAATCAATAAACTTCTCTTTAATAGCTTTCCTTTTCAGCTTTAAAGTAGGCGTTAAAAGCCCGCCTTCAATCCCCCAGACTTCTGGTGTCAGTTCAATCTTCTTGATTCTTTCCCAGTTTCCAAGATGCTCATTAATGTCATCAATCTCTTTTTCTATTCTTGCTTTCAATTCTGGGCTTTTTGCAATCTCTTGCGGAGTTGTACCAATGCTTAAATTATTTCTCATGGCCCAGCTTTTGGCAAATTCAAAATCAGGTTGTACCAAAGCTGTAGGCATTTTTTCGCCGTCACCAACAACCATAATCTGTTCTATAAATTTCGAAGCTTTAGCTAGATTTTCAATCGTTTGCGGAGCAATATATTTTCCTCCAGAAGTTTTAAACATCTCCTTTTTACGGTCGGTAATCTGTAAATAGCCTTCGCTGTCGATGTGGCCGATGTCTCCGGTTTTGAAAAATCCGTCTTCTGTAAATACTTCTTTGGTCTGCTCTTCATTTTTAAAATAACTTTTAAAAACAGAAGGTCCTTTTACGGTAATTTCACCGTCTTCCTGAATTTTCACTGTTAAATTATCCAGCGGATGACCTACGGTTCCCACTTTCATTTTTCCGAAAGAGTTTACCGAAATTACTGGTGAAGTTTCAGTTAAGCCGTAACCTTCCAGAATCGGAATCCCTGCGTTTTGGAACATCAGATTTAATCTTTTAGACAAAGCTGCCGATCCTGAAACTAACGTGATTATTTCACCGCCCAAACCTTCTCTCCACTTTTTGAAAACTAATTTATCGGCAATAATTTCAAACAATCCCGAAGGTTTCGAAACTTCCTTCTTTTTTTGGATAATATCTAATGCCCAGAAGAAAATTTTCTGTTTGATTCCACCTGCAGAAGAGCCGGTTGCGTAAATTTTATCATACACTTTTTCTACCAAACGAGGTACAACGCTCATGTAATGCGGCTTCACTTCTTTTACGTTTTCTCCCATTTTTTCGATGCTTTCGGCAAACCAGATCGAAAAACCGTTGTACTGGAAAAGATAAAACAGCATCCTCTCAAAAATATGGCAGATCGGCAGGAAGCTTAAAACTCGTGTATCCTTATAATCCAGACTTTTTCTTTTTGGAATTCTCGGAATTGAGCCTAAAACATTGGAAACAATATTTTCGTGAGTCAGCATTACTCCTTTAGGTTTTCCTGTTGTTCCGGAAGTGTAAATTAATGTAGCCAAATCTTGTGTATTGATCGCTTTTGAAAGATCTTCAACTTCAATTTGTGTAGAAACATATCGCTTTGGGGTAGATGTTCTAAAGCATAGTGAGGTATATCGAATAATCTTTTGATTGCCATAATTTTTCAAATAATAGTTAGGATTTTAAATATAAGAATTTTTTTTAACTGACGAAATAGGTTCTTATTGTTTAGAATTTAATAAAATGTATGCCCTAATATTTTTAATAATTCAAATTAAAATAATATCTTCTGAATAATTATAAATCTGCCTGAAACCTTGATTAACTCCCAATTAATGAATCTGTTTTCAGATTTAGTTAAAAAGTGTAAATTAGCCACCATATAATAGAAAATTTTTATGGACTTTAATTTATCAGAAGAACAGCTGATGATTCAGCAGGCAGCAAGAGATTTTGCACAAAACGAACTTTTACCGGAAGTTATCGAAAGAGATCGTGACCAGAAGTTTCCGGCTGAGCAAGTGAAGAAAATGGGAGAGATGGGGCTTTTAGGAATGATGGTTGATCCAAAATACGGCGGAGCAGGAATGGACAGCGTTTCTTACGTTTTGGCAATGGAAGAGATTGCAAAAATTGATGCTTCTGCTGCTGTGGTAATGTCTGTAAACAACTCTTTGGTTTGCGCAGGTCTTGAAAAATTTGCTTCTGAAGAGCAAAAAGTAAAATATCTTACGCCTTTAGCAAGCGGACAAGTAATCGGAGCTTTTGCTTTATCTGAGCCTGAAGCCGGTTCTGATGCAACTTCTCAGAAAACAACGGCTGAAGATAAAGGAGATTACTACTTATTAAACGGTATCAAAAACTGGATCACAAATGGTGGAACGGCTACTTATTATATCGTGATCGCACAAACTGATCCTGAGAAAAAGCATAAAGGAATCAATGCGTTTATCGTTGAAAGAGGTTGGGAAGGTTTCGAAATCGGAACAAAAGAAGATAAATTAGGAATCAGAGGAAGTGATACGCATTCTTTGATCTTCAACAACGTAAAAGTACCAAAAGAAAACAGAATAGGCGAAGACGGTTTCGGATTCAACTTTGCGATGGCTGTTTTGAACGGTGGTAGAATCGGTATTGCTTCTCAGGCTTTAGGTATTGCTTCGGGAGCTTACGAACTGGCTTTGAAATATGCTAAAACAAGAAAAGCTTTCAAAACTGAAATTATCAATCACCAGGCGATTGCTTTCAAATTGGCAGATATGGCAACTCAGATTACAGCTGCAAGAATGCTTTGCTTTAAGGCAGCTTGCGAAAAAGATGCCGGAAAAGATATTTCTGAAAGCGGAGCAATGGCAAAATTATACGCTTCTCAGGTTGCGATGGATACTACAATTGAAGCAGTACAGATTCACGGTGGATACGGATATGTAAAAGAATATCACGTAGAAAGAATGATGCGTGATGCAAAAATCACCCAGATCTATGAAGGAACTTCTGAAATCCAGAAAATTGTGATTTCAAGAAGTATTTCAAAATAATTAAAAACATCAAACACTATCTTATGAAAAAATCTTTGTGGATTACGATAGGAGTCGTTTTGCTTCTCGTAGGAGTTTTTGTCTGGTACAAGTTTTTCTTCGTTTTCGGAGAAGGCGTAAAATCCGGATATTTGAATTATGCCATCAAAAAAGGCTATGTTTTTAAAACTTATGAAGGCAAATTGATTCAGGAAGGTTTCGGAAGAGGTAAAACAGGAACCATTACAAGCTATGAATTTGAATTTTCTGTATCTGATCCCGAAGTTTTCAGGCAATTGGAACTCAACAGCGGTAAAACTTTTGACCTTCACTATAAAGAATACAAAGGTGCTCTTCCGTGGAGAGGAAATACAAGATATGTTGTAGATAAGATAGTAAACATGAAATAACAGAAAAGGCTCTCAAATCGAGAGCCTTTTCTTTTACACCAAATCATAATAATAAAATTATGAAGCGATAAATTTAAAAGGAAAAACTGAAACTTCACATTTTTTTCTTTTAAATTTTCTTAAAATTTTTAAATAATTTTAGTTTGGCTGATTTCCAGAGGGTTTGTTGTTCTTTTTTTTGTAGAAATAATACCCAATTCCGGCAATTACAAAAAGTGGCCAAAGCGGAAGGAGAAATAAGAAAATTGAGGTAATTACATCCCATCCGGAAGATACTGCTGCCAAAGATTTTGCGCCGAATGTTTCAGGTTTGTCTTTTACCAAAGCACTTTCCGGGCTTCCGTATAATGTAATTTCCATATCGCATAAGGTGTTGTTTACAAAATCCTGCCCGTTTACATCGATTCCTTTATTTTCCACATTCCCGATATTGAAGCTCAGATCGTCCATCAGGTAATCAAATTTCTGAATAGGGACTTTTACTTTCAGGTAAGCAATTTTAGTGTCGTTGTTATTAAGAGATGTGTTTTCACTTTTTACAAATCCGTCGTATTTTTTTACTAATTCTTTTACGGTTTCTCTTGCGGTTTCTGCGTCGTTTACATTCAGTTCCAGGATTCCGGTTTTCAGCATTCTGTTCTGTGAAATTTTTTCTGCTTGCTTTGGCTTGTCTTTGTAAACAATTTTCGTTTCTTTAATAACTTTCGGAGCGGGAACATTTACAACGATTTTTTGGAGAGAATCTTTTTTCTCAGATTTAGATTCCAACTTCATGCTGCTTATTTTTTCAGAAAGAGAATCGATGCTTTTTGAAGTTTCCTCCATTTTTTGAACCGCTTCGCTTTTTGTGTTTTCAAAATCTTTAATTTTAATACTTGCAGAGTCAAATACAGCTTCTGCTTCTTTATTAACAGAACTGATTTTCTCACCGACATTTGCAACAGCACTGTCTGCGCTGCTAATTGCATTTTCAAATTGAGGCTGCGTTGCTTCACCTTTCTTACACATTATAAATACACTTGATACTCCAACTAATACAATGAACTTTTTCATAAGATTATTTTTTTTTGTTGGAGTAAAATTAGGAGTGGATTTTCAGTAGTATTTGTAAAAGAAATGTATGATTTTGGTAAAATTTTATAATATTGAAAACCAGTTAATTGTAAATTAATTGTAAGGTGTTTACAAATAATTTCGTTAAATGTTAAAAATGTTAAAAGAAAATATTCATTGGAAATATAATAATAATTACCTTTGCTTTTTAAGACTTTCGTAATGAAGATCTTTATATGTTGCATTTGATGATGATGTAAATTATTTTAAATGTAAAAACATATTTTAAATATTAATTAAAAAGTAAATAACTATATGAAAAAACAACTACTTGTGATGGGAATATTTCTTATTTCCAATGTTTTTTTAGCGCAGACAAGCCGATTATGGAAGGAAACGTCTCAAAAAACCAATTCGGAAATATTTGAGAATAAGACCAATATTATTAAACCAAGAATTTATAATCTTGATTTTGATAATTTAAAAAACGCATTGGCGAAAGCACCTAAAAGTTTTTCTGCTAAAGGAAAATCAGATGTTATCGTTTCTTTTCCTAATTCTGATGGGGTACTTAAAAGTTTTAAAGTAAGAGAAAACTCAAACTTTGATCCTGAATTGGCAGCAAAATATCCGGATATTCAATCTTATTTAGGAGTAGGTCTTGAAGATCCTAGTTCTACCGTTTACTTTAGTGTTTCGCCATTGGGATTATCTTCAATGGAGATTTACGGAGATAAGTCTGCCGTTTTTATCGAACCATATACAAAAGATCTTTCAACGTATGTAGTTTATAAAAAATCTGATAGAAAAGGAAATTTAGATAAGTTTGAATGTACTGTACTTGATGTTGCCCAAAAAGGTGTTGATAACTCAAATCTTACCGCAAGACCAAATGCTGATGACGGCAAACTAAGAACTTTCAGACTGGCTCTGTCTTGTACAGGTGAATATACCACTTATTTTGGCGGAACTGTAGCAGGAGCATTAGCGGCAATGAACAATACCATGACCCGTGTAAACGGAGTTTTTGAAAAAGATTTTTCGGCTAGAATGATTATCATTGCGAATAATAATAACGTTATTTATACGAATGCAACTACAGACCCTTATTCTCCAGCTGCTCAAATGGGTAACTGGAATGCTCAACTGCAAAATACTTTGACTGCTACAATCGGAGAGGCAAACTACGATATTGGTCACTTGTTTGGAGCTACCGGAGGAGGTGGAAATGCAGGATGTATTGGCTGTGTTTGTACAAATGGATCAAAAGGAAGCGGATATACTTCTCCGGCAAATGGGATTCCGTCGGGTGATACTTTCGATATTGATTATGTAGCACACGAAATGGGGCATCAATTCGGGGGAAATCATACATTTTCAATGAACTTGGAAGGAGCCGGTGTAAATATGGAACCAGGTTCCGGATCTACAATAATGGCATATGCGGGTATTACAAATCAAAATGTTCAAATGAATTCCGAYCCATATTTCCATGCTATAAGTATTCAGCAAATTACCAATAATATTAAAACTAAAACCTGCCCGGTCACGACCAATACAGGCAATACTATTCCTACAGCAGATGCAGGATCAGATTATATCATTCCTAAAGGAACTCCGTTTGTACTTACAGGAGCAGGAACTGATGGTGACGGTGATGCTTTAACTTATATTTGGGAACAAATGGATAATGCTGTTACCGGGCAAACGGGAGCAAATTCTGCAGCAACTGCAACGAAAGCATCGGGTCCTACTTTCAGATCATACACTCCAAAAGCAGTTCCGATCAGATATTTTCCATCATTAGACAGAGTGCTTTTAGGAGCAACTACAGCCTCAAGTCCTGTCGGTACAGCTTCACCTATTGTTGTAGAAGCTTTGTCAAATGTTGCAAGAACTTATAATTTCAGATTTACAACCCGTGATAACAGAGCGGGAGGCTCAGGAAATAACTCAGATGATATGGTTGTTACAGTAAATGCAGGTGCAGGTCCGTTTACAGTAACTTCACAAAATACTGCAGGAGTTGTGTGGACTGAAGGACAATCTTATGCGATCACCTGGAATGTTGCCAATACTACTGCTGCTCCTGTAAGTACACCTAATGTAACAA
>NZ_JBFRGA010000136.1:0-9016 GCF_052115105.1 Chryseobacterium sp. 2TAF14 | reverse complement strand
GATGTGATCTCTATCGACGCAGGAAGTACTGCAATCGGTAATACAGTTGATTTCAACTATGCTACTGCAGCAGACTATAACTCTGATCAAACCGTTACTAAAGCCAACTCTTTGAAAGTTACTTCAACGAAAAACTTTAACGTTAAAGTAAAAGCAGGAGGTGCTAATTTTATAAGTGGAACCAACTTAATCCCTGTAAATGTTTTGACGATCAAAGCAGCTGCATCTGCCGGAACAATGGGCGGAACAAAAAGCGCTGTCGTTTTATCTGCAACTGATCAAACTTTGGTATCAAACGCTCCGCTTGGAAGTGCATTAACATTGAATCTGGATTACATGATTCCTTCAGCGAAATCATCATCTTCTGATATTTTAGGTAAACCAGCCGGAACTTACACACAGACAGTAACTTATACTGCAACGGCTTTATAATATTTTTTTTTAGTTTGTAAAGGTTCCTTTTGTTACGTTTTCAGTAGTTTTGGGAATCTTTATTTTTAAATAATTTACACCATGCGCAAGTTTATTTACCTTTTCATTTTCTTTATCCTTACAGGATCTTCTTCAATTTYGGCACAAAGTATCTCGATGTCCCCTACTCGTCTGTTTTTCACAGGTAATCCGGGAGAAAAAGTAACACAAACAGTTACATTGCAAAACAGCTCAGATAAGGATTATGTTTTTAATCTCAACTATAAAGATTGGGCTAGAGAAGAAGACGGAAATAAAGTGTATCTTGATGCGGGAAGTTCAAAAACTTCTAATGCCTCTTGGGTGTCTACCTTAGAAAACGCTGTAACAGTTCCTGCGAGAAGTACAAAGGAGATTGTAGTAACCATGCAGATTCCGGCAAACGCCTCTAAGTCTGCTGTTACAAACAGCATGCTGTTTTTTACTCAGCTTCCTCAGCAGGCAGATCAGGCACGTATTCAGAACGGGATTGGTATTATTACCTTATTTGAAGTTGGACTTCACATCTTTTATACACCACCAGGGAACCATACAAAAAGTTTAGATATTACCAATATATCAGAGGTAATTAATGAGAATGCAGCAAACAAAAAAGTGGCAGTAAGCATTCATAACGATGGAAATACCATCAATGATGCTACCGTTGAGTTTGAATTGACCAATACCGACAATGGTAAGGAAATAAAATTACCCGCAATTTCCATCTCCATGCTTCCCGATACCAATCAGGTCGTGCAATTTTCTTTACCGGAGAACATTTCAGGGAACTATCTTGGCGTGGCTATTATTAAAATGGCAGGATCCAATGATTTACGCGTAGGCGAAAAAAACTTTAAATTTTAAAATTAAGTCTTGAAACCACAAAAAAGTATATCGATATCAATAAGAAGAACAATCTTACTCTTTGCATTTGTTCTTCTGAACTTTTCTGTTGCCTTTGCGCAGGAGAAGAAGGATATCGAAATCCGTTTCGAAAATGAAAGTGTAGCTGTTGAAAAGGGTTCTACTTTTACTAATTTCCTGGTCATTGAAAATAAGAGTTCTGAAGAAATTACCATTCAGAATATCATATCTTCGGAAAAATATCCGGGTTTACTTTTCTATCCAAAAGGTGACTTTACCTTAGGTGCAGGTCAGTCTAAAAATCTTCCTGTAAAACTGATCGCAAACGTCGATTTTATGAAATTGGTATCCAATGAGATCAGATTCCAGGTTTCGTATACCACTCCGACGGTCACCGAAACTAAAAGCGCTTCTTTCTTCGTTGAAAAAGAAGAGAATAAAAACATCGCAATTTATACGGCAGCTTACGAAAATTTCATCAATCCTGCTGCTCCCGACTCCTCAATTCTGCTCACTGTAGAAAACCAGGGTTATAGTAAACGAACTGTTAAGATTGATTTGCAATCTATTCCTGATGGTTTGGAAATGATGCCAAAACAACAAACCGTATCTCTGGAAGGTTTAGAAAAACAAACGGTTGAGATCAAAATTGTGGTCAGAAGACAGAATACGCTTTTTCCTGAATTTAATATTAATGYAACCGCCACAGATTTATTTAATAATGAAATCGTGGGAAGCAATACGCTTCACTTGGTTATTTTATCAAACAACAGGCAAATTGCTCGTGGAAATGAAGCGGTAAACGGAAGTAATTTTGCGGAACTTAGCTATAACGAAAACAGTTCAAATTTTAATTTTCTACAATTAAGAGGAAACACAGCGTTTCGTGTGACTGAAAATCTGAAATCGCGTTTCAATATAGGTGCAGATTATTATCTTGAAGACGGCCGTTATAATCTGTACGATACCTGGCTAGAACTGGAAAGAAAAAATACGGTATTACGTATGGGAAATGTTAATAGTAACGACTACGATTACCCGGTTTTCGGGAGAGGTGGTAAAGTTTCTACCAAATTTGGCAATAATAATCAGATTGAAGTTCTTGCGCTGGAAAATAATTATAACCTGTATGGTACTTATTTCCAGCAAACAGAAGGATCTACCATTGTAGGTGCAAAATATGGTTTTGGGAATTCTAAATCATTCAACGGAAAAGTGTCATACCTATTCGACCATGATCCGCGTTTGAATGTGGATACACAGGTTACGAATGCAGTATCATCATTTTTAATTAACGATAAACATACAATCCGTACTGAGGCAGGTCTGAGTCACGAAAAAGGTCTTTCTAACAAAGATGAAAACGTAGGAGCTACAATGGGAGCCAATTATGACGGAAAAATAGGGAAATGGGACATTCAATCTGTTAATACTTTTGCCACCAAAAGTTATGCAGGGATCAAAAGGGGATCTTTTTTTTCAAATCAACGTATCGGTCGTCAGTTTTCTGATTCTCAGCGTGCTTTTATACAATATCAGAATTCGCAGGTAGACCCCGAGTTTCTGAGTTTCCAGAGTACGCCTCTCCAAACTGGGAATAACGCTAATCTGCGTTATTATTTCAACAGTACAGAATCTTTGGGAACAGGTTACCAGTTTTCTTCAAATAAGTGGAATTTCTTATTGTCTCCAAAGGTTGAAAGACAAAAAACAGCCAATTCTTACACCTCGCAAGAACTTTTTTCTTACCGGATGGAAGCTAACATAAGCACCACATTAGGTTCTCACGGGTTGAATTGGATGGCGGAATATTCTTATTCAAAAGCAAGCAATAAAGCTGATTGGTTTAACAGTCTGAAAACAACATTATCTTACAGGTACAAAGCTTTTTCCCTCAACGGAACAGCACAATGGAACGCAACCACTGTATTTGATTTAAATTCTTATTACAATGTAGACCGTAATTTTGCCAACTACAATCTATATGCTTCGTATAATTTCCAGATGCTTGGTAATAATCTGATTGGGTCTTTTTCAGCCGGCGCTTTCTATTCGGAGCTTTATAAAAACTTAAACAGCAATGTAAGTGGTAATCTGGAATATAAAATTTCGCCTTCGTGGTCGTCTACAGGTTATTTTAATCTTTCCGGTTATAAATCTACTGCTGAATATGCAAGCAGTGGTAGTTATTACCAGTTCAGAGTGGGGATTAGAAAATATTTTGCCGCAGCTACGGCTCTTGGAAATCATAAAGTAACGTTTCAGTTATTTGATGATAAAAATTTCAACGGACTTCTGGAAACGGGTGAATTGGTTTTAGCAAATGAAATAGTGAAACTGGACAATTTTGTTGCACTGACAGATAAGAATGGAAAAGTAGTTTTTCAGAATGTGCCTGAAGGTATTTACACGCTGAAAGTAAACGAAAGTGCGGGTGCACGATTGATGATGGATCCTGTAATTATGGTCGATAAAAATATCAACCGCAAAGTGGGGCTGGTAAAAAACATCAAGGTAAGAGGGAAATTAACAGAGATCAAACAAGCTTACGATGTTTTGGAAACAGATGTAACCGGAATAGTAGTGTATGCAAAAGGTGAAGATGGCGTGATTCATACCGCAGTAGTTAACCAGAAAAATGAGTTTGAGTTTTTCCTGAAAGATGGAAAATACGATCTCTATATTGAAAATGACAAATACAGTTATACTCAACCCAACCAGACTATTCAGGTGACAAAAGAAGGTTATTCAGAAACCGTTGTTTTTGAATATAAAAAGAAAGACACCTCGATAAAGGTGAAAAAGTTTTAAATTTAGAGGATATGAAAACGATGAGAGGTTTTTTAATAGGAATTTTTACCATATGCTGCGGATCGGCAGTCACAAAAGCTCAGGATGTTTACCTGTCAATTCCTGAAAATAATATTTTTAACAGGAGTGAATTTACCTCATTACCAACAAGGGTAATGAACACCAACAGAACAAACTGGGATTATAATTTTTTCGGATTTGCACCGACATCTCCTACATTTACCTCTACGTCCGGACCCAATTTCACCCACTCTACTTCCTCATTTTCTTTACCCAGCTCCGTTCTTCTGTGGCAGTTAGAAAGTATGGGCGGTCAGTTGCCGTCTACCGGATATTTTGGTTATTTGCCAGGTTTCCAGTCGTTCAGTACAAGCGCTATAAGATGGTTTGAACCGCCTGCATACAGTTTTGGAGGAGGATTCAACCGGGGAAATATCAATTTTACGTTTAAGATTCCTGCATCACAGTTTGCTGCCAATGTTTTCCGGGCCGGAAATTACTCGATGGATATCACTCAAAATTATAATGATTTCACGCCACGGAATTTTAAAACAATTTTAATTATTCCTTCATCCATCAGATGGATTACAACATCTTTAACAAAATATATAGAAATATCTTCTTTGAATGACTACCGAGCTACAGGAACTAAGGTGTTCAGTTTGGAAAATGCGGAAATTGCGAGTACGGTCGATTTTAATTTATGGGCGAAAGCTGCAGCCACAAATATTCAGTTTACTTCTTCTAAAGGTGTTCCGGGAACCCGAAATATAGCAAGCATTAAATTAGGTAGTAATGGCTCTGCACTTACAACCAGAGCATTATCTGCCAATTTTCAGAATTTTTCGCCTGCTAATTTCAGTGTTGCAGCAGGAAACAGAAACAGCTTTATCCCGGAGCTTTATGTGTCTGCGGATGATTTTAAAAACAATTTTTTTGAAGCCGGAACTTATACTTTTGAATTGAACTTCAATGCCGCAAGTACAGATAATTCAATTAACAGCTTGCAAAATACAGCGGTTCAACTAAAGGTGCTTCCTCGGTCGGAGATCACCATACCAAGTTCCGGGAGAAATGTAAATTTTAATTTTAATACAGCCGCCCAATACACCAATGGTCAGTCACAACTGATTCCAAATCAGATTACATTGTCCARCAATGAGAGTTTTGAACTGTATGTAAAATCGGACGAAAATTATTTTAAGAAAGGCGGCCTGCAAACCGACATCAATTCCAACATATTACAAATTGGCGTGGATGGAAGTTCTGTAAATGCTCCCTTATCTAAAACTCCCCAAAAAATATTATTCAACGGAACTCCTGTTTTGGACAGGCCACTGAATGTAAGATATACCATTCCGGCTGCAGGTGCTCAAAGTTTGGTAGGAAAGGAAAATACCACCTACTCTATTAATGTTTATTATAGCTTTACGGCAATTTAAGTAAATAAAACTTATAGACTTTACTTTTGATCACAGACAAATCTGAATTTAACGTAATCAAATAGATGGTATTAAAACCATTAGAAAATAAAATATTATTCACGACGCCACCCAAGTAGCGTCGTTTTTGTTTTTTTATAATTTATTGATTGATAAATCGGCTTTAATAAATGTTCAGATGACCATCTCAATGCATTAAAGCAACTCATAAATAAGAGCCTTGCAAAAAAATATTGAAATACGTATTATTGCACAAACGGCAGCGAGTTTTAACTAAACTTTTATTAAACGAATCGTATATGATTTGATTCAAAAATGGTTTGGCATAGAAATCGAGAAAAATAAGTAATAACTATGCTTTAAAAGCTTTGATACTAAATTTATGAGTGACTCTATTAACGAACTACAATTAAAAATCGAAAGGCTGGAAAACGAAATCAGTTTTAAAAACGGATTGATCTCGATATTGTCTCATGATTCAAAAGAACTTTTTGGAAATTTCCTGTGGCTCATAGAAGCGATGGAAGAAAAGACCATCAACGAAGAAGATTTTTTTAAATTGTTGCCGCAGGTAAAAAATGATGCCCAAAAGAATCTGCAAACCATTCAGGACAGCACCGCATGGCTAAAAACACAATACGGGAACTTCAAGGCTAAACATGAGAAAATCATGGTAATTGATCTTTTTCATCATTTAGAAGAAAAATATGCTGTTAAATTAAAAGAAAAAAATATTAAATTTTATTTTAAAGGAAATCCCAATGCATTTCTTACAAACGATCGCTTACTGCTCGAATACGTTTTAGATAAAATTTTCAACAATGCAATAAAATACTCGTGGTCCGGTCAAGATATTTATTTACACGAGGTTACTAAAGATGATGAGGTAGTGCTTTCTATGATCGATTTAGGAACGGGAATGAATGAAAAATACTTATCTACGGTCTTCACTTATGATAATCCAATATTCCAGGGAACTTCTGGTGAGAAAGGTGCTGGATTAAGTTTGAAAATTGTAAAAAATTTTGTATCCTTGATGCACGGAAACATCGACATCATTTCGTCGGAAAATAAAGGAACAAATGTTTCCCTTTTTTTACCTAACTTTAATGAATGAAGGATTCAAAATCAAATGTTCGTATTGTTGTAGCAGATGATCATGGTATTGTCCGGATGGGTTTGATACAAACGATCAAGCGACTCAAGCCCGACGCTATAATTTCAGAAGTAGAAGACTATAAATCGCTGTTCAAAATAATTCTGAAAGAAGAATTAGATTTAGCTATTATGGATGTTAATATGCCCAATGGTTCTGTACAGGAAGCGATTGATTACATAAAAATGCATCAACCCAATTTGAAAATTCTCATCTTCTCTTCTCAGGATGAAGAATTGTACGCAATGCGTTATTTAAAAATGGGTGCAGGTGGCTATCTGAACAAGCAAAGCTCTGCTGCAGTAATTGAAACTGCTTTGACGTCGATGCTTAATACTGGCCGATATGTAAGTAACGACTTAAAAGAAGCAATGTTTTTCGAATCATTAAGTGGTGCAACAAAAAGCTCACCCTTTGAAGCGCTATCAGATCGCGAGCTGCAAATTGCTAATAAGCTTGCAGAAGGTCTTCCCCTCAAAGAAATTTCTAACCAGCTTAATCTCCATTCATCTACGATCAGTACTTACAAAAACAGGCTGTTTGAGAAGCGTACATTCCCGGCTGTAACTCCTATGATAGGTATTTTATCATATCCTGGTAACATCCTTATCTGTTTTGTTGCTTCAATACCACTCATTACAGGCATTTGTACATCCATCAAAATAATGGAAAACTGCTTTTTCCGGCATTCTTCCACTGCATCCAAGCCATTGACCGCTTCAGTAAGATGTATATTAGGCGCAAGCAATTTCATTATTCTGTTATTCAGAACCATATTTACAGGATTGTCATCTACCAGAAGAACTTCTAATTCTTGAGATGATAATAAAGATTCCTTTTCTTTCTGGTCAGGAATAACTTCTGGGCTATTTTGAGAAACCCTCTGTAACATTTTATATAAATCATTAGACTTGATAGGCTTTGACAATAAATATGTATTTTTTCTTTCACGAACGGAAGCAAGTATGTCTATTTCTTCTGAAGAGGACGATAGTATGATTACGGGTTGATCATCTTGATGATTAGGCATTTCGTCGATCTTTTCGATTATTTCCAATCCAGACATTAACGGCATATGGTAATCCATAAGAACTACATCAAACCGCTCACCTTTCATAAGAATCTGCAAAGCTTCCATTCCGTTTGTCGCTAAAGAACATTCGATATTCTTATAGGAAAGCATATGCTGAAGAATGATCCTGTTGCTTTCATTATCATCCACTACCAAAACTTTTTCTATGGTCATATTATTTTCATCCTTCGATTCAGAGATTTCGTAAGGAACCTCAAGGTCAAAACAAAACACGGAACCTTTATCCGGTTCGCTTGTAAGCGACAGTTGGCTTCCCATATATTTCAAGATATTATTAGAAATGGTAAGCCCAAGACCCGTTCCTCCATAACGTTTGCTGATTGAGCTGTTTTCTTGGGTAAACGCATCAAAAATGTATTTCTGTTTTTCAACAGGAATACCAATACCAGTATCTCTTACCGAAAAACGTAGGGCAATCTTTTTGTCATTTGAATATAACTTCTCCACTTTAAGTTCGATCTCTCCCTTTTCTGTGAATTTAACGGCATTTCCCAAAAGATTGATAAGAATTTGCTTTAATCTTGATTCGTCAATGACAATTGTTTTCGGAAGTCCCGCCTCAATATTGAGCAGAAGTTCGATATTTTTCTTCTGAGATTGATACAAAATGACATTAATTACCTGGCTCAGCATATCATAAACATTGCTTTTTTCATTTAAAAGTTCCATTTTTCCGGATTCAATTTTAGAAAAATCAAGAATATCGTTAATAATATTCAGCAGGTTCTCTCCCGACTCATTAATGTAGTTCAGATATTGTGTTTGCATTTCATCCATGGGCGTCCTGAGAAGAAGATCTGAGAATCCTATGACACCGTTTAACGGGGTGCGGAGCTCATGACTCATATTGGCCAAAAACTCAGATTTTGCTTTGCTTGCCAAATCTGCGGTATTTTTAGCATTTTTAAGTTCCTCATGTATACGTACCACATTGGTAATATTTTGTATTGAAATAATTACACCGCCCACCTCATCTTCAGTCAAGTACCATGGTCCGATTTTAAGATCATAATGCTGAATCTCTTCCTTACCTTTTACCTTCAGTTTAATATCTCCGTCAATATAGGTTTTCCCTAAAAGCGCATTGTAATAAATTTCTTTTCTTGTCTGGGGAAGATCGGGAGATATGGTAAAGAGATTTTTCCCAATAACGTCTATATTATTCATATTGAACTCCTCACGCCATTTGCTGCTTACAGA
>NZ_JBFRGA010000135.1:0-7586 GCF_052115105.1 Chryseobacterium sp. 2TAF14 | reverse complement strand
CACAAAAAACTGGGAACCAGAATTTTTCATTTTCTGGGAATTTTATTTGTATTTCTTGTGATTGGTTTTGTAATATATACCGGAAAAGAAAGGTTTCTATGGTACATCCCGATCTTCGGATATGGTTTTGCATGGCTCAGTCATGCTTTTATTGAAAGAAATAAACCCGCAACATTCAAATATCCGCTATGGTCTTTATTGTCAGATTTTAAATTGTTTTTTGAACTTTTAATCGGAAAACAGAAATTTAACGGAAATAAATAATCTTATTATTAAATTTATTTAAAAATATTTATAAAACTTGCCATTTTACCCTAAAATTTTGAGTTATGAAAAACATTATATTAATTCTTAAAAGTACCGTTTTCACATTCTGCCTTTTTGTATTAACCCAGTGCAAATCAATGGGCAATCCAGCCGAAAACAATGAAAAAACATTTATTATTGCAGCCGAAACAGTCGATTGCACAGGTGTAGCGCCCATGAAATGTCTTCAGGTAAAAGAAAAAGAATCTGACAATTGGGAAAATCTCTACACCAATATTGAAGGTTTTACTTACGAACCGGGATTTGAATATGTTTTAAAAGTAAAAACAGAAAAAATTGAAAATCCGCCGATGGATGTTTCTTCCATTAAATATATTTTGGTAAAACAGGTTTCAAAAACCAAGAAATAAACAAAATAAAAATCCCTTCCAATTATTTTGAAAGGGATTATTTTTTAGAATAATTATTATTCCTGATAACCTCTTTTTTTAGGAGGATTAGGCGATTGGAGAATATTTTCTTCCATTTTTTGGGTTGCCGCCATTGAAACTACCAGATCATTCAGCATCGAACTCGCCGCTGTTGGAGAATTAGGTAGCAAAACCAGGTTACTTCTGTTGTTTGCACCAATCGACTGCAACGTATCATAATGTTGGGTTACAACGATCAATGCAGAAGCTTCCTGAGCGTTTATGTTAGCTGCATTCAGCATTTTTACAGATTCTTCAAGCCCTCTTGCGATTTCTCTTCTCTGATCTGCAATACCTTGTCCCTGAAGTTTTTTAGATTCTGCTTCAGCTTTTGCAACGGCAACAATCCTAATTCGTTGTGCTTCAGATTCGTATTCTGCAGCAGTTTTTTCACGCTCTGCAGCGTTGATCCTGTTCATCGCATGTTTTACCTGCTCATCAGGATCGATGTCGGTAACCAGAGCTTTGATAATATCATAACCATAACTTTGCATTGCTTCCTGCAGCTCACTTTTTACAGCGATTGCAATATCATCTTTTCTTACGAAAACATCGTCTAATTTTGTCTTTGGAACTTCTGCACGCACCACATCAAAAACATAAGAAGTGATCTGATTTTCAGGATTTTCTAAACGATAATATGCATCTTTCACATTATCTCTGATCACCTGATACTGCACAGAAACTTTCATTTTGATAAAAACATTATCTAAAGTTTTAGTATCAATCAAAACATCTAATTGCTGAATTCTAAGATTTAATCTTTTAGAAATCTGATCCAGAAACGGAATTTTCAAATGCAAACCGGCGTGGCTCACTTTCAGAAACTTTCCTAATCTTTCTACAACAGCAGCAGTCTCCTGCTTTACCGTAAAAAACGATGCAAAAAGGACGATAAGTCCAAAAAATACGACTACACCTAAAATTGGATACATATAATTTTGATTTTAAATTTGATATGTCGAGAAGATACAAAAAAGTTACAGATATATCAAATAAAATTGAATAAACTACATCGTCATCCCGATATCGATTCCTTTTATTTTTCTGTATAAATCGGTGGCGTAATTATCGGTCATTCCCGATACAAAATCGATGACACCAAGAACTTTCTGATAGTCGCTTCCTTCATCGTAAATGAACTGTTTTGGAATTAATTTTAAAGCTTTCGTATCATAAGATTTTATTTTATCCTGAGACTTTAAAATTGACGGAATAAAATGATCAAGAAGCTCGTACATTACATTATAGCCTGCATTTTCAATTTCCACAACTGCTTTATGATTGTATATTTTTTCGACCGAAAAGCTTTCGATATCCTGCAAAGCTTTATTTTCACTTTTATAAATATCAAGCAAGGCTTTATCCAGATTTCCTTCAAGAATTTTATCAAAGTTTTGCTTATACATTGAAATCGATTTATTAATCAAAGCATTAATAACCTTTGCTCTTAGATAAGAAATCTTTTCGTTGTCATTTCCTATAGAATCAAGCTTTCTTTTTACTCTGTCTACATCATCAGTTTCAGATTTTACGAGCTCAAAAAACAGATTTTGGCAATCTGCCGTTGAAACAATCCCCAATCTGTGCGCATCTTCCATGTCGATAATATTATAGCAAATATCATCGGCAGCTTCTACCAACCACACAAAAGGATGTCTTTTGAAAATATACGGCTCCTCGCTTTCTGAGATTAAGTTTGTTCCTTTTGCAATTTCAAGGAAAATATCTTTTTCATTCTGAAAAAAACCAAATTTCTTTCTGTGAATAATTCCTTTTTTCTTTGCAATTGCTTCACAGGGATATTTTGCGATGCTTGCTAAAGTGGCAAATGTCAGCTGAGTTCCTCCCGCATCTTTTCCGTTTTGCTGTTGAGCCAAAACACGGATCGCATTGGCATTTCCTTCAAAATTTACCAGATCTGCCCATTCTTTATCGTTAAATTTGGGTTTAAGATCATTTTCATTACGGTCAAAATAACTTGCAATTGCATCTTCTCCCGAATGTCCGAAAGCAGGGTTTCCAACGTCATGACAAAGACAAGCCGCAGCAATTACATTTCCTAAATTATGATTGTAAAAATTCTTTGATTCTTCTGTAAGATCACTTTTAAAATTTTCAGCTATAAATTCACCGATTACGCTTCCTAAGCTTCTTCCGACAGAAGAAACTTCTAAAGAATGAGTCAAACGATTATGTACAAAAACACTTCCCGGAAGCGGAAAAACCTGGGTTTTATTTTGTAATCTTCTGAAAGCCGAAGAAAAGATAATTCTGTCAAAATCTCTCTGAAAATCGGTTCTTGAAGCTTTAGTATTTGGATTGTTACCGGTACGCTGATTGGTAAAAATGTAGTTCAAATTCATCATTTTTCAAAATTAATTCAAATTTTACTTTTAAAGGAATAATATTTGAGTTTTTCTACAAAAACAAAACGATGCCTGAAGGTCCTACAATTGTTCTGATGAAAGAAGATCTGCAAAAATTTGTAGGTGAAAAGGTAATTGATACAGATGGAAGCGAACTTCCGGAAACTTCTGAAATAAAAGGAGAAACTTTACGGGAAATAAAAACTTTCGGAAAGCAGACTTACCTTATTTTCGATAAGATTATTTATAAAATTCACCTGCTGATGTTTGGATCTTACAGCTTGTATAAAAGAAAAGACATCGATACTCTTCGACTGGGACTGACTTTCAAAGATGGTGGAATGTATTTTTATACCTGTTCGGTAAAAATTGTTGATGAAAGTTTCCTAAAAAAAATTAATTGGCAAGCTGATGTGATGAGCGATCAATGGAATCCTGAAAAAACTGAAAAAATTTTAAAAGAAAATCCTAAAATGATGATTTGCGATGCCTTGATGAATCAGGATATTTTTTCCGGCGTGGGAAACATTATTAAAAACGAAGCTTTGTTCAGAGCCGGAATTCACCCGGAAAGTCTCATCGGAAAGTTGCCTTCAAAAAAATTGAAAGAAATTATTTCAGAGGCAAGAAATTACAGTTTCGATTTTAAAAAATGGAAGAAAGCAAATGTTCTGAGTAAGCATTTTCAAATTTATCATCAGAAAAACTGCCCAAAATGTGGTGCAGAAATCATAAAAAAAGATACCGGAAAAAGTAAGCGAACGAGTTTTTTCTGTGAAAAAGATCAGTTTTTGTTTTAGTGAAATATTATTAAGTTTCTGCTTATCCTGTATTAACTATTTTTTAAAAATTACATAATTCTAAATGCAAAGCATACTATTTTATGAATTTTCAAATTAACAAATCGACAATATTTCACACAAAATAATTATCAAATTTACATTTTTTTATTAATTCCATAAATAAAAATAAGATTCAAATAAGGATAACAATTGAAAAAAACTAATATAAACAATCCTTAAATCAGCCCCAAAACCAATTCAAACAGTGATAAACATCATATTATAAAGTTTGCAGATTGCAAAAAACGCCGTACATTTGCATTATAAAATTCGCAACAAAATTTAGTTTAATTAAAAAATTAATAATTATGATCGCTTACATTGGTATCGCAACTTGTGCTGTTTTAGTTACTTCATACTTTGCAACAGTAAAAAGAGAGGGCAACTAAAAATTTTTAGCATTCAGCCTATTTAACACATTTACTATTTTTATTTATGTTTGCAGTTTAAAACTGCTGCTCTTTTACTCAACCGGAGTAAAAGAGCCGAAAACATAAAATTCTCACACATCTTTTATTCTGCAAAAGATTTTCAACATTTACTTTTGGTTTACTATATTTTAAGAAAAGATTCTTGAAATCATTTATCTTTGCAGCTTACTATTAAGGTCTGACAAATATGAATCTGTACAATCTCATCATTCAGGATAAAGAAGCTGTAACGCTTGACGAAGTTTATCTTGAACCTCAAAACAAGCAACAATTTGTACAGCTCATCAAAGAACATACTTATATTAAAGAACTTCAGGAATGTGGTCTTCCTGTAAACAATAAAATCCTTTTGGAAGGAAGTTCAGGCTGCGGAAAAACAATGACCGCAAAAGCAATTGCAAACGCATTAGGAAAAAGCATCATCATTCTGAATCTGAGCAATATCGTCTCCTCAAGAATCGGCGAAACTTCCCAAAACATTAAAATGATCTTCGACAAAGCTGCAAGAGAACGATCGGTTCTGTTCCTTGACGAGCTTTATCAAATAGGAAAAGCACGCGGAAGCGACGATAAAGATGTTGGCGAAATGAGAAGATTGGTCAATACCTTGATTCAGCTGATCGATTATTATCCCGAAAATGCGCTTTTGCTTTGTGCAACAAATCACGCAGAAATAATTGATACCGCTTTAATAAGACGTTTCCAGTTAAAAATAAATTATAAAATGCCTTCAAAGGATTTTCTGGATGAATATTACGATCATCTTTTATCTCAATTTCCGGAAGATTTGAGGAATATTGAGCGTAAGTATGAGATTTCTTTTGCAGAAGCGAAAGATTATACTTTTACGGTGGTAAAGGGGAATTTGATTGAGAAACTGGAAGCCGCAAAATGAGAATAATCTGCTTATTTTCGATTCTGATAATACAGTTTTCTTGTACAAAAAAATATACCGGAAAAGTAAGTTTTAAATCTTGTCACATTAAGTATGATGTTCTTGATAAGAAAAAAGAACAATTGATTAATGGTCAAAATATGGTTGGTAACCAATGGAGATTTGAGTCTGCAAAACAAGAATTGGCATTGTGTCTTTGTGAGGAATATCTAAAAAATAAAGATGAAGATATCAAACAAAAGATTTTAGAAATTTATCAAGAAGATCTGAAATTTTATCACAGGCAAAAATCATTTAAAAAAATTGATTTCGATTCTATTTTACAGAACAGGAAAGAAATTTTTGATTATAGAATTTTAGTTGATTAAAAATAAAATGATTTTATTGGAGCTTAATTATTTATAAACAATGAACAAGATAGAAGGCATATTAGATAAAAGTGATTATAATCATTATTGGGACTTCATAAACTATCAAATTGACGGATCTTTCTTAGATGAAATGCTTGAAGAGCTTTATCCTAACAATATGTTTAAAGGACTTATTCCAACACTCGTTTATTGGATGGAACGTGATGACGAAAAAGCAGTTGTGTGGAAACGAATATTACCTATCGAAAACGAAACAACAATTTGCCCGATTTTAATGTGTCCGGATGATAACGACTTTTCGTGTACTTTAATTGTAGCAGAAATTACAAATTGTGGAAATACGATTTTATGGAAAAAAATAGGAATTGACAAAACAAATGAATGGGAAGCCGAAAAAGTAGGTTCTATTGTTGAATGGTTTGATAAATTACCCCAACTTGAATTCCAAAAACAAGACTACTTGAAAATGCTCGACATCTTTAAACAGCGGCTTTTATTTGACAAATTAAGAATTGATGAAAAATAAATTATGTTTTCAGTAAAATAAAAACATAACAAAAAAAGGATTTCAAATGAAATCCTTTTTACATATATTTTCATTAAATCTTACAACCCGATTACCGGCATTGAAAGCATTAAGATATTTTCGTTTTCTTCAAGTCCGTCAAGCGGCTCGATGATTCCCGGTCTGTTTGGCTGAGACATTTTCATGGTAATATCGTCTGCTCCTAAAATACCCAACATTTCCGTTAAAAATTTTGAGCTGAAACCAATGTTGATATCTTCACCGTTATAATCACAAGGAATCTGCATATCTGCTTTGTTTGCGTATTCTGTATCTTCTGCGTGAAGGTGAAGTATATTTGCCGATAATTTAAATCTTACCTGATTGGTTGACTTATTAGACATGATCGACGCTCTTTTGATCGCACCCAATAAAAGGTTTCTGTTGATCGTTAAAACATTCGGGTTTTCTTTCGGGATTACAGCAGTATAGTTAGGATATTTTCCGTCGATCAATCTACAGATCCAAATATGTTTACCAAAAGTGAATCTCGCCATATTCTCATTGAAGTCAATGGTAAGATCTTCGTTTGAGCTTGCCAGAATATTTTTGAAAATATTCAGAGGTTTTTTAGGCATGATAAATTCCATTGGCTCGGCGTTCATCAAATCTGTTCTTTTGTAAACGACCAATCTGTGAGAATCTGTAGAAACGAAATTAGTTTCGTTTTCTCCAAACTGGAACAAAACTCCCGTCATTACCGGGCGAAGAGAATCGTTACTTGTTGCGAAAAGAGTGTTGGTCAAAGCTTCAGACAAAACTCCTGCAGGCATTGTAATACTTTGGGAAGCATCAAATTCCGGAATTTCAGGATAATCGTCTGCATTATCTAAAGCCACAGCAAAATTATCTTTTTCATCTAAAATTTCCAGCAAACTACCTGTACCTTCAGCGTTGTCTTTCACGACCAAAGTAAGGGGCTGCTCACCGTAGGTTTTAATAAAATCCTGAAAAATCTTAGCAGGAACCGCAAATTTACCAGAATCATCAGACTTTACCTCCAAAGAAGTAATGAGTGTTGTTTCGCCATCAGATGCAGTAATGGTAACGTTGTTTTCGTTTAGCTCAAAAAGATAATTTTCTAAAATCGGTCTCGACTGAGAACTTGATATTACGCCACTTACAGTTTGCAAAGCCTTCTGCAGTTCACCACTTGAAATAATAAATTTCATAGATTTAAAGAATAAGTTTTTACAAATATAACAAATACAAAACAGATAGAAAAGAATAATCCTGAGAGTTATTAACAAACATCATTATTCTGTTTTAAGGGTAGAAATAATATTGAGGGTTTTGTAATCATTAATTTTAGGATCAAAAATCTCCATCGTAAAATAGCTGATGTTAACTTTCTTGTTCATTAAAGTCTGATATTC